>JAITGR010000250.1 GCA_031280455.1 Spirochaetaceae bacterium | reverse complement strand
GCCGCGTTGACGCGCAGGGACATGTTTGACGTAAGCATGCATTCGTACGAACAATGAATGTCGCTGTAAAACATAAACGGAAAGTTAAAGCCGCCGCCAAAGCCAACCAAAACGGCGTTATCCTGGGCAAAAGCGCCGCTTGAAAGCGCAAACGCAAGCAGCAGCACCGTTATTTTTTTCTTCAACATAACCCCCGCGTATTTTTGCACAAAATTACCCCGATTGTCAACAAAACGAATTTGCGAAAACCCACACCCAGGGGAGCGCGGGGGCTATTGACATATTTTACTAGGACAATTAAAATTGACATAGTAAAATAGTGCAATTTAGGAGGCTGTATGACTTTTTCGGGAATAATTGAATTAAAGCGGATGGCGCTGCGGAATTTGGCGCGCCATAAACTAAAAACCATCCTTACCTGCGCGGCGATTATGGTAAGTGTCGCCGTGTATATCTTTATGCAGAGCTGGCTGGACGGCTCGGCGCAGGAATCGCGGCGCAATATTGTAAACTACGAAATTGGCGCGGCGCAGCTGCAAACCAGGCTCTACTTTGAAAAAAAGGACGAAATGCCCGCCTACGAGACCTTCAACGGCTGGGAGGCCTACGCGGACGCGCTGGAGGCATCGGGCTACAACGCCGCCCCGCGCTACAGTTTCGCCGGCACACTCTACTCGCTCTCCGCGTCCGCGCCGCTGGTCGTCCACGCCATCGACCCGGAACGAGAGGCGCGGACGCTGGCCTACACCACGTACATCGACTTTGGCCGCTTCGTCCGGCGTGGGGAGTTTGCCGTCGCCCTGGGCGCGATGACCGCGGACAAACTGGGCATCGGCTTTCCCTCGCGCCCCGAAGCGGACGCCCTGGAAGCCTTTATCGCGCAAGCCGCCCAGTCGCCCGACGACGCGGCGTTTATCCGCTCCTGCTACGCGGCAATGGAAGCGAAAACGCAGTACGGCGAGACCAAAGAGTACGCCCAAGAGCGGGCGGCGGGGCGCTTTGTGCTGCGGCGGGATGCCGGCGCGGACGCGCTCGCGCGCCTGTGGCTTTTGGCCGAGGCCGCGGGACTCTGCGACGCGCGGATTTCGACCGTTATCGACTACAAAATGGCGCCCGACACGGTAAGCGCCGACAAGTGGCGGGCGGAACTGCTGCCGGAAGTAGACGCGGACGGCCAAAAAACGCTCGCGGCAGTCTATCAGTACGATGAACTAATCGACGCCTACGTCCTTGACGAAGATGCCTCGGACGCGGACGCGGCGGCGGCGCTCGCGGTGATGCTGCGGGCGGCCTTTTCCGGCGCGGTGCGGCACGTCAACCAAGTCATCGACGTAAAAGTCGCCGGCATCGTAAACTCGCCCGACCCGGCGACAAACTTTAACGCCGCGTTTATCCCGCTGGACGTGCTTTCAGGCGAAGACGGCATGATGCTGGAAGGCCGCGTAACAAGCCTTCTTATCCGCGACAAAACACTGGGCGCGGCGGATGTAACCAGCAAAAAAGAGAGCGCCGCCGCGATTAGCGCCGCGTTCACTGCGCACGGCACCGCGCTGCCGCCGGAACTGGGCGTATTCACCTGGCAGGACTACATGAGCGACTATCTCGCCTACGAAAAAGCCGAATCCGGCTCCAGCCAGATTTTTTCGATACTGCTCTTTTTCCTCGCGCTCCTGGGCATATCCAACACGATGCTGCTTGCCATACTGGAGCGCACGAAAGAAATCGGCATGATGCGGGCTATGGGCATGACCGACGGCCAGATGATCTTCGTCTACATGGTGGAAGCCTGCTTTCTGGGACTTTTGGGCTCGCTTTTGGGCATCGCGCTCGGCTGTGCGCTCAACTACCCCATGGTAAAATACGGCATGGATTTTTCGGAAATGCTGGAAAAAATGGGCGGCAACATGGGCTACCGGATTTCGGGCAACTTCCGCGGAATGTGGAGCATACCCGTTATTGTGGGGAGCGGCATTACGGCGACAGCGCTATCCGCCCTTATGGCCTTTTTCCCCACACGGCGGGCACTCAAACTTTCAATCACCGACAGCCTGCGCTTTGACTAATCGGGCCGGTGTTTTTGGGCGCATTTGCACCGCGAGTACGCGGTGCAAACCGCGCTATCCGCTCCAATGCGTACGGCGCATACGCCGTACGCATTCCGCTGCTATCGCTTGCGCTGCCGAAAATCCGCATCCATGCGGATTTTCGGCATGGTGTTGCGCAAAGCGCAACACCACAATTGGTAACCAGGCGGCATCCCTGCCGCCCATCCATGCGGATTTTCGGCATGGTGTTGCGCAAAGCGCAACACCACAAAAGGATACAACCTTCTGAAGCGCGAACACAAGCGGCTGGGGTTTGTGTACTATGTGCGGTACTGGCACGAAGGGCGGATGCTGCCGTCCAAGTGGAGCCTGCATACCAACGTGATACAGGAGGCGGAACAGGCGGCGATAGCGCGGCGCGAGGAGATAATCCGGGAATACGCCGGCCGGCGCGACGGGCGGCTGTACAAAACACTGAACGATTTT
>JAITGR010000076.1 GCA_031280455.1 Spirochaetaceae bacterium | reverse complement strand
ACTTTTTGCCGCAGGCAAAAAGATTGGAGTGGAAAGCGCGGTTCCCGCCGTAGGCGGGAATGCGCCAAAAATGCCGATATTCTGGTGTGGATGCGCAGGAACAGTTTATTTTGTATATGGGGGCGTCTCGCGGGGCGGCGGAGAAAACGCTGGCCGCATACCGGCACGACTTGTCGTTGTTTGCCGCGTTTTGCGCTGAACGGGGGGCGGCTCCCGCGTGTGCCGGGGCGGCGCTTGTTGAGGCGTTTGTCGCGGAGTTGAGTTTTTCGCATCGGGAGGCGGCGACGATTAATCGCGCGCTTTCGACGCTGCGGGCGTTTTTTGGCTGGTGTGTCCGCTTTAAGCATCGCGCGGATAATCCGTGCGCTCTGGTGAAAAATCTGAAGGCTCCGCAGTGTCTGCCGTCGTTTTTGTGGGTGGACGAGCTTGAGGATTTTGTGCGGCTGCCGGAACGGGAGGGGGCGTTGTGGGAAAAGCGGGATGTCGCGCTTATTTTGCTTATGTACAGCAGTGGTATGCGTATTTCCGAAGCGTTGTCGCTGGAGTTGGCTTCGTTTGACGGGCGGTTTTTAACGGCGCGTGTGCGGGGTAAGGGCGGGAAGGAGCGGGTTGTCTTTTTTAGCGAGGAGGCTGCTCTGGCGGCGCGGGGGTATTGTGCTGAACGGGCGGCGCTGCTTGCCGAATGTGGCCGCGATACGGCGCGCTTTTTTGTGAGCCAGCGCGGGCGGGCGCTTACGGTTTCTGGCGCGCGCTGGATTATTGGCCGGTACGCGGCGGTATCGGCGTGTAAAAAAAACATTCACCCGCACGCCTTGCGGCATAGTTTTGCGACGCATTTGTTGAATGGCGGCTGCGATATTCGGATTGTGCAGGAGCTGCTGGGGCACGCGAATATTTCGACGACGGCGCGGTATACGCATGTTACTATGGACCGGTTGAAGGAGGTGTACCGCGCCGCGCACCCGCATGCGCGCGCAGGTTCGCAGGGGCGCGGGAGTACGCGGGATGGCGGGGTCTCACCTGGCGGCGTGGAGTACGACGGCGTCCCGCTGGGCGATAAGGCTTAATTCCGCCGCTTTGAAGGCGTGTTCCTGGGTCATCGCGTTTTCGGTGCGGTTGAGGCAGTCCAGGATGAGCGCACCAAAATAGGGGAAGCCGGCTTTGCCTTCGACGTTGTAGTAGCTTTCTTCTTTGCCGTTGGCCAGGAATACATGGCCGCCGCCTGCGCCGGGTATGCCCAGGTTCATGTACTTGCGTTGTTCGATAAAGCCTTCTGTGCCGAGGATAAAGACGCGGCCGTCGCCCCACATTTGCAGGGCGTCCGGCGTGAACCAGTCGACGCGGAAATAGCCGGTCGCGTTGTTGTCCAGTGTTATGTTCGCGTCGCCAAAGTCGTCCAGTCCGGGGTACTGGGGGTGGTTGTAGTTGGCTATCTGGCTGCGGGTTACAACGCCGTCTTTTGCGCCGGTGTAATACAGGATTTGCTCGACGTTGTGGCTGCCGATGTCGCACAGAATGCCGCCGTAGTGCTTTTTGACGAAAAACCAATCGGGTCTGCCGGCGGCTCCAAGGCGGTGCGGGCCAAACGCGATGACCTGGATAACGCGGCCTATCGCGCCCTGTTCGATTAGTTGGCCGGCGAATACTGCCGATTCAACGTGGATGCGTTCGCTGTAGTACACGGCGTACTTTTTGCCGGTTTGCGCGGCGGCCTCTCGCGCTTGCGCGAGTTGTTCCAGCGTGGTGAGGGGCGCTTTGTCGGTAAAGTAATCTTTGCCGCTTGCTATGACGCGCAGGCCCAGGGCGCAGCGTTCGTCGGTTTTTGTCGCGCCGGCGACAAGGAGGATGGCTTTGTCGGCAAGGATTTCCGCCTCGCTTGCGGCGGCGCGCGCCTGTGGGAAGCGGCTGGCGAACTGGCTCATGTACCGCGGGTCGCTGTCGTAGTAGCTTTTGAGTATGCCGCCGGCTTCGATTAAGCCGTTGCACATGCCGTAAATGTGCCCGTGATACAGGCCGACCGCCGCGAAAACAAACTCCCCGGGTTTTACGACCGGCGCGCTTTTTCCGTGCGGCGCGTAGTTCATGCCGTCTGATGTGTTTGCCATTATGTTCTCCTTTATTTTCCTTGATTGGCGAGCGCGCGGACTAACACCGGCAGACCGTAGAGCCGGATAAAGCCGCGCGCGTCGGCGTGGTTGTACAGTTCGCCGGTGGTAAAGCTGGCTATGCCGGCGTTGTAGAGCGAGTGAGGCGAGCTTGCGCCGGCTGCGCTGACACCGCCTTTGTACAGTTTGAGCCGGACGGTGCCGCTGACGGTACGCTGAGTTGTGTCGACAAACGCGCTTAACGCTTCGCGCAGCGGCGTAAACCAGAGGCCGCCGTAGATGAGCTCGCCCATTTTGAGCGCCGCTGTCTGTTTGAAGGCGTAGGTCTGCCGGTCGAGGCAGAGGTGTTCCAGCTCGGCGTGGGCGTAGTACAGGATTGTGCCGCCGGGGGTTTCGTACACGCCGCGGCTTTTCATGCCGACGACGCGGTTTTCTACCAGGTCGCACAGGCCGATGCCGTGTTTGCCGCCTATTTTGTTCAAAGCCTGAATCAGTTCCACGCCGCCGTACCGGATGCCGTTCAGCGCTGCCGGAATGCCGCTTTCAAACGCCAGTTCGATGTATTCTGGGGTATCCGGCGCTTTTTCCGGCGGTACGCTCATTTTGAGCATGGAATCGTACAACGGCTCGCGCGCGGGGTCTTCCAGCTCCAGGCCTTCGTGCGAAATATGCCAGAGGTTGTCGTCGCGGCTGTACGACTCTTTTTTGACTGGCGCGCTGATGCCGCGTTTTTGCAGATACGCGATTTCTTCCTCGCGGCTTTGTATGTCCCAGACGCGCCAGGGCGCGATAATTTCCAGGTCGGGCGCAAACGCCATGATGCCCAGGTCGAAGCGCACCTGGTCGTTCCCTTTGCCGGTCGCTCCGTGCGCGATGGCGACCGCGCCTTCTTTACGCGCGTATTCGACCAGTGTGCGCGCTATGAGCGGGCGGGCAGTCGCGGTGCCCAGCAGGTATTTGTCTTCGTACAGCGCGCCGGCTTTGAGCGCCGGCCAGATAAATTCTTCCACATACTGCTTTTTTACGTCGGCGGTGTAATACGCCGCGGCGCCGGTTTCCAGCGCGCGCCGTTCTATCGCCTGCCAGTCCGCTTCCTGCCCCAAATCGACCGCGACGGCGATGGTTTCGTAGTCGTAGTTTTCTTTTAGCCAGGGGATAATAACTGTTGTATCCAGTCCGCCTGAATACGCAAGAATAACCTTTTTTTTCATGTCAACTCCTTTTATGCAGAGACGGGCTCATTCCCGTCAGTAAAACCGAAAGCCTAGGTCGAGCGCGTACACCGCCCGCTGTCCTGCCGTAATGCCGAATTCTTTGCCGTAAAATGCGGCTTCTATACTGAAGGTGCCAAAATTATACCCCAAACCTGCCGCGGGTAACAGGTCTTTGAGGCCGGCGCGAACGGTCAAAAGGCCGGAAAAAATGGCTTCTATGCCGGCGGAAAAAAACAGCGCCGCTTCCCGTCCTTCGCCGCTTACGCCGGCCATGGCGAGTATGTCCCGCGCGTCTGCCATGATGGTAAGCCGCGCGAAGGCGTTTTCGACAGGTGTTATGGAAAATCCTACGTTCAGTTTTTGCCGTCCCAGCGCGAAATCGTCTTCGCCGCTTTCTTTGTCTATCAAAAACAGAAACAGGTACGGCGCGAATACGTCGTCGCAGTCAATGCCCAGGGTGAGGAGGGAGCGAAACCGGTACATAACCCCGACGCTTGTTCCCAGTCCCAGGACGATTTTATCGGCGCGGCTGGCCGCGTCTCCCGGCCCCGGCTCTTTGGGCAGTGCGGCGACGTTCTGCGACAGCACGTTGAACATGTAGCGGCCGTGCAGACGCACTCCCAGGCCGGCGTCCAGTTTGTGCGTGTAGTTGTCCACAAGGTTGAGCGCCCAGCCTGCCGCGCCGGTCAGGTCAATGTTCATGTTGATGGTCCAGCGTTTCCGGTACAGCGCCGCGTCGTAAAACACGCGGTTGAATACTGCCGCGCCAAAGCCTTTGGCGGCGTAGCCTATCGCAAACGGGCCGTTCATGTACAAAAAGGGCGGGGTGTATCCCAGGGCGCTTTTTGCGTAGCCTGCCACCATGTCCGCGTCCGCGGCCTCGCCGTTTCCCATGGCGCGCAACAGGGCGAGGTCTTCTTCGATGGAGCCTATCGCGCCGAGTCCGAGTTGAAACAGGCTGCGGTACTGTACGGCATCCAGCGCGGCGGGGTTGGAAAACAGGCAGAAAATGTCGGTGTTGTGCGCGCTGTGATAGCCGCCGAGCGCGAGAAACGGCGTTGAATCCACCGTAAATGGCTGTATTTCCGCGCCGGAAACGGCAGTTACGGTACAAGAGGCACAAGCCAGGCAGCACACCACACGGCGCCAGTGTTCCATGTATGTACAATACGCCACTTTTAACGTAGTGGCTAGGCCGCCTCGCCCCCCGCCGTTTTACGGCTTGACCCACCAGGAATCGAGGTCGATGCTGTAGGTGGCCATGGTTTTGGGGCGGCCGAATTTGTTGGCGTAGGCCAGGCGGAAGGCGCTTTTGTGCCAGAGGGGGATGCCGTAGGCGTTCCAGGTGAGTATGCGGTCGAAGGCGTGCCCCAGGGCGAGGAGGCGGCGGGGGTCTTCCTGCGCGGCGGCGATTTGTTCGCACAGATAGTCAACGGCGCGGTCGCGGACACCGGAGGTGTTCCAGGTGGAGTCGATGTAGGCGGAGTGCCAGAGTATCATGAGGTCGGAGGATGGGTAGTACATGGCCGGAGCCAGGCGCGAAATCATGTCGAAGTCGCGGCTGCGCAGCCGGTTGATAAACTGGCTCGTGTCGACCATGCGTATACGCATGTCGATGCCGTAGCGATCCAGGTTTGCGCGGAACGGAATGGCAAAGCGTTCGGTCGCCGTGTCGTAAATGAGCAGCTCGAAGGTGAACGGCCGCCCGCCGCTGTCGACGAGCGTGCCGTTTTTCAGCGTCCAGCCGGCTTGCCGCAAAAGCTCCAGCGCCTGGCGCGCCTGGGGACGAATCGCGCCGGTGCCGTCCGTGGCGGGCGGGTTGTATTCGCGGGTAAAAACGTCCTCCGGCACGGCGGCTTCCGGCACAGCGGCCCGCAGTGCGGTCAACTCCGCAAGCTCGTCCGGGGACGGCAGGCCGCGCGCGCTGTACGGCGTGTTCTGAAAATAACTGCGCGTGCGCTCGTACTGGCCGTAGAACAAATTCTTGTTTGTCCACTCAAAGTCGAAAAAGTACGCCAGCGCCAGCCGGACGCGGCGGTCGGCAAATTGCGGGCGTTCAATGTTAAAAGCCAGCGACTGCATACCTTGCGCGACGGCGTTGGGAATCTCCTCTTTTATGATGCGGCCGCTCGTAATGGCTTTGCCCGTGTAGCCCGTCGCCCAGGCGGCGGCGGAGTTTTCCATACGGAAGTCGTATTCGCCGGCCTTGAACGCTTCAAAGGCGACGTTTGTATCGCGGTAGTAGTCGTAGCGAATCACGTCAAAGTTGTAGCGCCCCTTGTTCACCGGCAAATCCGCCGCCCAGTAGTTTTTTACCCGCGCAAGGCTGACGAACTGCCCCATGCCGTACGCCTCCACGCGGTAGGGGCCGGTGCCCAGCGGCGGCGTTACCAGCGGTTCGGAAAAATCACGCAGGGCGCTGCCGTCCGGCGACTGCCAGTAGCGGCGCGGAAACACGGTAAACTGCGCGATGGAAAGCATTTTTTCTTTGTCGCCGCCCCCCGCGAGGTTGAAGCGGACACGCCGCGCGTCCAGCGCCCGGGCGCTGACCCCCGCGTAAAACGAGCGAAACTGCGGCACACCGCGTTCAAACAGAATCTGGAACGAAAAAACCACGTCGTCCGCGGTCAGCGCTTCGCCGTCCTGGTCGCGGGCGGCAGGATTCAGGTTGAAAATAATGTACGAGTAGTCGGCGGCGTAGTCGACCGACTCGGCGACCAGCGGGTAGAGCACGTCCTGCTCGTCATCGGACGGCTTCATCAGCGTATCGTACAAATATTCGTGCCCCGCCGCGCAGTCGCCGCGCAGCGCGTAGCGGTGGAAACTGTCGAACGTGCCAATCGCGTACAGCGTTATGCCGCCGCCTTTGGGCGCGTCCGGATTTGCGTAGGCAAAGTGCGTAAAGCCGTCTTTGTACACAGGCTCGCCGCGCAGCGCCAGGTGCCGCGCGTGGAGCACCGGCTGGCCCCACGCGCACAGCGGGAAAATCGCCCACACACACACCAGCGCCATTTTTCGTGTCATTTAACCACCATCACTTTTCTGATTTCGTCAATATCCGGCGCGACCGCGCGGATAAAGTACAAGCCGCGCGCCACAGGCCGCCCGCCTCCGTTCTTGCCGTCCCAGCTTACCGTGTAGTCGCCGGCGCTCTTGCGCGCGCGCTCAAGCTGCCGCACCAGCGTGCCATCCAGCGAGAACACCTGTATTGTAACAGAACCGGCGCGGCGCAGGCTATAGGCAAGCGCGGTAAACTCGCCGCGTTCGGGATTGATGACGTTGTTCAGCACGGTAACCGCCCCCTTCTGCCGCTGGAGTTCCTGAAAATTGACGACAAACGCGCGCAGCCTGTGGTACCAGTCGTCGGGAATCTGGCCGCCTGAGCTCTCCAGCCGCGCCCCGTACAGACCGCCAATTTGAAACAGAAATTCCAGCGAGCCGTGTTCGCCAATGTCGGATTCCGGCACGCGGAAAAAGTAGTTTTCGCCATTGCGGCCTACAGGGGCGCGCCGGAGCGTTCCGGCAAGCGGGCGGGCGGTCATGTTGGAGGCCGGCTCGTCCGGCGCAAGCGGCGGCAGCCACAGGCCGGTTGGCGCGGGGTACGAATCCGGCGGCGTAATTTGGCGGTATTCGCTTGCCACGTCAAAGCCGTAAACTATTTCAGGCGGAGCGCCGCCGCCCGCCGCCAGTATCCCTGCAGCCGCCGCTTCCAGCAAAATGCCCGCCGCTTCCGCCGTGCCGGGGGTGCTTGCTGCGCCAGGAGTACTGGCTGCGCCAGGAGTACTGGCGGTGCCGGTTGGCCGCAGTTTTTCGCTGCCGTTGTACTTGACCGCGACACCAATGCCGCCGTCTTCCCGCGCGTGCGAGCGGCCGGAAGCGTCTTTGGCGTACAGCGGCCAGAGCACCAGGCGCTCGCGTTCGGCGGAAAGCGGCGGGCTTAACACAAGCACGTCCGAAGCGCGGGTCTGGCCGGTTTTGGATACAAAGCCATTCGGCTGGCGTATGTAGCCGCTGTAAACACTTCCGCTGAACGTCCCCGCGTCAAAGCCGTTTGTCACGGTGGCGTACAGCACCGTGCCGCCCTGCGACGCATCGGCGTTGTAAATGTTGGGGTACAACGGGTATATCTGGTCTTTGTGGGCGAACGGGTCGCCGGGCAGGTAGTCCGGCGCGCCGTCTACAATGCCGTTAAACGCGCTGTCCGCGTACAGGCCGGCCTGAATCAGCTCCGCCGCCGTAAACCCGCCGGCAAGCGTCAGCACAACTTCGTCGGGGGCGGCGGCGCGGGCGGCGCTGATGTTCCTGCCGCCAAAATCGCCGGAAACCGCCGTAAGAGAGGCCACCGGCTCGCTCATCTTAACAAACAGCTCGCCGCGATCAGGCAGGCTGAGCGTGTAGGCAACGCGCGGCGGGGCGGTGTCTATCGTCGTCATAGCGTCGTAGACGTCCAGCGGCAGGTTTTCGTTGTTCACTTCTACCCACAGCGCCGCGCCGGACGGGGTTAGCTGGGACGGGTCGACCCGCCACGACGGCCTCGCTCCGGTGTCCGGCAGGCCGCGCTCCGCCAGCTTGATGTACAGCATGTAGCCGCTGTTGGGAGGGAGGCTGTCGCCCGGCGCGTAGTTTGACACCCACTCGCAGCCCTGGACGGTGTACTGGTAATCGCCGTCGTACACCAGCGGCTTAAAGTTTGCGATGTTGCCCTGCGGCGGGTTATTGTACGGCATCTGGGCGCGCAGGCGGTCTATATGGCCGTTGCCGTCTGAGTCTTCGGCCCAGGTGTAGATAAAAATGTTGCGCCGCAGCCAGTTGACGCTGTAGTGCGATGCCGCGGGGTTTTCCGCCGCGTAGTAGGGCGTAACCGAAACAGAAAGCGGCGGCTCTATCGGCCTGTCCCTGTTTACAAAGCTGTACGCGACATACAGGTTTTGCACGGTGATTGATTCGCCGCTGCTGCCGCTCAAATCCGGCGGGTCCAGGTACCAGAAATTCGCGTGGGCGGGGGTGGACTGGTCAAGACTCGGCGGGCGCGTTGCCGGCGGCGGGACGGCGGGTGTTCCGCAGCGCGTTATGGTTACCGGCGCGCCGCCCGCGTCTCCCAGCGTCAGCGTGTTGGTTACTTCGTGCTCCGCCGGCCAGTTTTCAAAGCGCAGTTCCATGCCGGGGGTTTGGGCGATAAACCCGTACCAGGTGATTTTCCGCGCACCGCCGCCAGCGCCTGTTACGCGGATGTTGTGGACGCGCGCGCCTTCAAACGTAACGGTTTTGCTGTTATGGACAAACGAGCCATCGTTTTCCTGCCGCCAGTCGCCGGTAACGGTGATGGCGCTGTTCAGCGTCATTTGCGCGTTGCCGTTCACATACACGCTGCCCAGTTTTTGGCCGGAAGACAGCGTTTGTGTGCCGCCGTCAAAACTGAGCGCGCTCGCGGGGTTGAGGTCGGCCGTCGCGTTGGTATCTATTTCAAAGTCCTTTTCTGTTGAAAGCAGCGTGAGCGCGTCCATGGTCAGGGTTGAACCGGTCCCTGTCGCGTAAAAGCCGTCTTTGCCGCTTAATGCGCCGGTGTCGTTGATGTGCCATTTGTGGTCCCCCATAACCAGCGCGCCGCTTTGCAGGCGCAGCGTTTTTTGCTGCTGGTGAACGTGGCCGGCCAGGGTGAGGCTGGCGGCGCTCTGGGCCAGGGCCGCGCGAATGTTGGGCAGGTTTGTCGCGCTGTTCGCGTTGAAGGTTTGCTCCGCGCCGGCGAACACCAGCCAGTAGCCCGCCGCCGTGCTGCTGTAGTTGCCCGCCGATTTCAGCGTTACCGTGGAGCCCGCCGCGTTCAGCGCGTTCAGCGTGAGGGTAACGGCGGACGCGGTTTGCAGCAGCGTGTTCAGCGTAAGGCCGCCGGTGTGCGAAAGCGTCGCGTCGCCTGAAAATTTGAGTTCGCCGCCCGCCGATTGCAGCGTTGCCGCGCCCGGTACCGTGGGGGCAAGCATGATGTTCCGGTTCGCGGCG
>JAITGR010000248.1 GCA_031280455.1 Spirochaetaceae bacterium | reverse complement strand
CTCCTGTTTTGCCGGGTTTTATGGGGGAAGTATAGCATTTCCGGTCTTTTTATACAACGCCTTTTGACGCTATTTTCTTTGCCTGGTAAGGAGTTAGATTATTGTTAAGGAGCGACTATGTACTCCGCCTCGTTTTCCACCGTGTTACCGGCAATGGCCTCATCGAGCGTTTTTTTTCACCCCATGGTTAGTTTTTTATGTGAGACATTACGCGGGCTTTTGGTTGGGACAGCAACCTTGGTTTTGAGTGGAGAAACGGCTGTTAAGCCGTTTCTCCAAGAGCATGTCCCGAAAATAACCGGTTTTTGGGACATGCTCAACTGAGCGGCAGCGCGTATATTTTGCTGTTACGGTTTTGGTTGTAGCGGGCGCGTTTGCGTTCGGGCAGTGTAGAAAGCGGTGTTTCACAAAAGCCGTGCGATTCAAACCAGTCCTGGGTGCGGGTTGTCAGCACAAAAACCCGCTTGAATTTACATTTGCGGGCGCGCGCTATTAGGTGTTCAACAACGCGCCAGCCATAGCCCATTTCAGAAAAATGCGTGCCGGCGGCCAGCGCGGCGATTTCGGCCTGGCTGTCCCCCCAGTCGTGGAGCGCCGCACAGGCGCGTATCGCGCCGTCTACTTCTAACACCACGTAATCGTCTTTCTTTTCCTGAATGTCCGCTGCGGAACGGCGCAGGAGTATGTCCTGCCTGACAAACGGTTCCATTAAGTGAAGCAGGTCGGGAATGTCGGCGTTCTTGATGGGGCGTATCGTCTCCTGCTCGCCGGCGTATATCATGGTGCCGGAGCCGAAGTTTGAGTAGATTTCCCGCAGGAGCGCGCCGTCTTCCAGGCCGTCGATGATGTGTACGCGGTCAATTCCGGCGCGCGCGGCACGGGTAGCCAGCGCCAACTGCACCGGCCACCGCGCGCCGCCCTCGCCGCCGTTTCCGGCCAGGGCGAGCACGGCTTCCGCTTCGTGGGGCTTTAGCCTGACTATTCTGCCGTTTTCGTCCTGTTGAACGTCCGGCGGCAGTGTAATGCCCGCCGCGCCGGTTTTGAGAAAAGGGCCTTTGGCGATAATGATTAGTTTAACCGCGGAGAGCGCTTTGGAGGCGGCCAGCGCGATTTCGTCGCTGGAAACGTTGTAGGATTTTCCCGCGGGGCTCCAGCCTATGCACGGCAGCACCGGCGCCATGCCCGCGTCCAGCATACGGTTGAGCGAGTTGGCGTAGATTTTGTCGACTTCGCCGGTTAACAGCATGTCCACGCCGTTTATCACCCCGCGGGCGCGGGCGCGGACAAAGTTGCCGATAACCGCCTCGACGCGGCTGCCGGAAAGGCCGGTGAGTATGCGGGTGGCGGCGTGGAAGGCCGCCATCTCGACAAACGGCATCGCCGCCTCGCAGGTGATGCGCTCGCCGTCCAGGTACTCACTGTGCAAGTGCTGCCGTTCCAGCGCCGCGTCTATCCATTCGGCGCAGCCTGGGACAATGACGGCGCGTATGCCCGACTTAACCAGCAACGCGAGGTCGCGGATTACGTAGGCAAAGCCTGCGTCTTCGGTTACGGGAAAATCTATTTTGAAGACCATTGTGGAGCCGTTAAACCGGTTTTGGTACCGGAATGCGTCTCGCACAAAGTCGATGGCGGGCTGGACGCTCATAGCGGCACGCGATTAGTCATCGAATTCGTCGTCGTATTCGCCGTCGTCGTCATCCTCGTCCTCGTCAAAATCGTCGTCGTCATCGTCGTCAAAATCGTCGTCGTCGTCAAAATCATCGTCGTCGTCGTCAAAATCGTCGTCGTCCTCATCGTCGTCGTCAAAGTCCTCATCATCGTCGTCGTCGAATTCGTCCTCGAATTCGTCGTCGTCGTCATCCATTTCGTCCTCGTCATCGTGCGCGGCACAGGCCGGCACCAAATACGCAAAAACAAATATTCTGTTTTTAATATCTGTCTCGAATGTGTCCAATCTCATACTTAAACTCCAAAAAAAAAAACGATTTCAAGCAAGCGACCAAAGCTCACTTCAGATAAAAAGCATAGGGATACTGAACAAATTTGTCAACAATTCCACACAGCGCCCACTGCCCAAAGTGCTGCGCACTTTGGGCTTGTAGTTTACGCTTTGCGTAAACTACAAGCAAGGTCAAATGCCGAAAATCCGCATGGATGGCGGCACGGATGCCGACTTAAAACGGCTTCGCCGTTTTAAGTTTTGAGTTGCGCTGCGCGCAACTCAAAGCCCAACCCGCTGCGCGGTTTGGCAAACTCACCAAGCTGAAAATCCGCATGGATGCGCCGCCATGGATGGCGGCTGGTAACCAAGTGTGGTGTTTGGCTTTGCCAAACACCATGTTCAAAATCCGCATGGCTGCGGATTTTGAACAGCGCAAGCGATTGCAGTGGAAATACTTTTTGCGGTACGCAAAAAGATTGGAACGGAAAGCGCGGTGCCCACCGGCTCCTCCGGTGGGCATGCGCCCGCTCCCTCCCCGGTATAACGGCCTACTCTTTTAGTACGCCTTTTTGCTTTATGCCGATGAACGGTACAAACAGCGCGAACAGCACGGCGGCCAGCACGATTCCGGCTATGAGGCCGACGTTGTAGGGGCGGCCAAAGCCTTCTTTGGCGACAATGATGTAGCAGGTTACCACAACGGTCATAAATGTTGCCGGCAGCAGCGTTATCCAGTAGCATTTGCCGGTTTTGGCCAGGTAGGCGCTTGCCGACCACAGCGCGATGGTCGCCAGGGTTTGGTTAGACCAGGCAAAGTAGCGCCAGATGATGGCAAAGTTGTCTTTGCCGGTCTGCGACCATACGACGAGTAATATGCCTATGGCAAAGAGCGGGAGCGCTATCATAAAGCGGTTCTTTATCGGCTTTTGGTCGAATTTCAGGGCGTCGGCTATGGCCAGGCGGGCGCTGCGGAACGCGGTGTCGCCGGAGGTTATCGGGCAGGCTACAACGCCCAGTACGGCGAGCGCGCCGCCGATGATGCCCATAAGCTCGGTGGATACTTTGGTTACAATGACGGGGGCGCTGCCGGCACCGGCGAGTCCTTCCACGCCGCCAAAGTGGCCGATGGCCGCCGCCGCCCAAATCATGGCGACGATGCCTTCGATTATCATGGCACCGTAAAACACGCTGCGGCCTGCTTTTTCGCTGTTAATACACCGCGCCATAAGCGGCGACTGCGTGGCGTGGAAGCCGGAAATCGCGCCGCAGGCTATCGAGATGAACAGGAACGGAAAGGCGGATACGCCTTTGGGGTGCAGGTTCGCAAACGAAAATTCTGGTATGTTCGCTATTTCGCCGCTTAAAAAGAGCATCAGCGTTATGCCGATGCCCATAATGAGCAGCGCCGCGCCAAAGAGCGGGTACAGGGTGCCGATGATTTTATCGATGGGCAGGATGGTCGCCAGTATGTAGTAGGCGATGATGATGGTCAGCGCTATGGTAAAAATGCTTTGGTTGGCGGGGTCAATGAGCGTGTTCAAGACCTGCGCGGGGGTGTACACAAACACAACGCCCACAAAGATAAGCAGCACGACGGAAAACACGCGCATTATGTACTTGGGCACCGTGCCTAAGTACTTGCCGACGATTTCGGCTATGGTGGTGCCGTCGTTGCGCAGGCTGAGCATGCCGCAGAAATAGTCGTGCACCGCGCCGCCGAAGATACAGCCCAGCACTATCCAGGCAAATGCCGCGGGGCCAAAGAGCGCTCCGGCTATTGCGCCGAATATCGGGCCGGTGCCGGCGATGTTCAAAAACTGAATCAGCACAGCCCGCCAGGTGGGGATTACCACAAAGTCAACACCGTCGTGGATTCGTACCGCGGGGGTTTGCGCCTCCGGCCGTATGCCAAACACCTTTTCCACAATTTTGCCGTACACAAGATAGCCAACTATCAGTGCGGCAATTCCAACTAGAAACGAAATCATATCGTCCTCCTGATGTATAGAAATCGCTGATCGCCGCTCACCGGCGAATCAGTGTTTCCTTAATAGTATCGGTATTATAGCCTGTTTTTATCATTTTGTAAACTTTACGCTTTTTTCGATTTCATGAGGAAGGGTGGGTTCACAGAGGGGCCGCCCAGCCAGCCCCGCTACGAGGCCGTCAGCCGGACGCAAGCGCCCTATTGGCCGCTGGAAAGGATAGGGCTGACCGCGTTCTTACCCGCCATAAAGTAGGCGCGGTCGATAATGCTTTTTAACTTATCGCCGTACAGCGCGTCCGTTGCCCATTTACCCGACAAGTCGTGGATTGTTGGCGCGCTGCCGTAGCGGACGTAGTAGTACCGCGGGTCGACAAGCTCCTGCGCCAAAGCCTGCGTGGAACCGTACGCTTTAAGATGCTGAATCTGCGCGCGCACACCCTTTTGAATGGAAGAAAACCGCTCGCCGCGGTAGGACATATTCAGCGCGCCCAGCCCGCCAAAATTATTCATATCCGGCGTTACTAGCCGGTCAAACCGCAAAAAACCTGTTTCCAGACACATTTGCGAAAAAGCGACATCGTGGCTTACGCCCTCCAGCGCGGCTTCGATAATGTACAACGCCGCAAACTCGCGCGCAAAATCCGCGTCAATATCAGCGTTTGCCTGACACAGCCAGGCAGCCATTTCCTCCGCGCTCAACGCGCCCTGCCCCATGATGCGGTACGGACTCGGGTACGCAAAAAGAGCGTCGCCGTCGCGCTGCTCCGCCTGAAACGCCGGCGCGCCACACACCCGCGGCACACCGCCCCCAGCCGCCAACAAGAAAACCGAAAAAAAACCAAAAAGAAGTGTATTCCTCATGCCTTGATTATCGGAAACTGATTTTTTTTGTTAAGGCTGGTCGGTTTCAGTTGTCAGTTGTCGGTTGTCGGTTGTCAGTTGTCGGTTGTCGGTAATCAGTTGCCAGTTGTCGGACTTTAGCCGATAATTCGACCAAAACCAGCGCGTCCGCCTTGCTCTGATATGCCGGCGGAAAATCTGAAATCTGAAATTTGAAATCAGAAATCAGAAATCTGAAATCTGAAATCTGAAATCAGGCAGAACGCCTCGACATACGCACCAAAAAAATGGTATATTACCAATATGAAAGCACTTGGAAAATACCTTGCGATAGCGGCAGTTGCCGCCCTGTTTCCGCGCTGCAACATGGCGCCCATGTCGGATGCCAACGCCTTTATTATAAAAGAAATCGAGAAAAACGAACTATTG
>JAITGR010000244.1 GCA_031280455.1 Spirochaetaceae bacterium | reverse complement strand
AAAGCCATGGTGAGTTTTAAGGGTGCCATGACGGCGCTGGTAACCCCGATGGACGAAAGCGGGGCCGTCGATTACGACGGATTTAAAAGGCTGATAGAGTTTCAGCTTGAACAAGGCATTGACGGACTCGTCCCGCTGGGGACAACGGGCGAAAACCCGACCCTGGACGAAGCGGAAGAAGAGACCCTCATCAAAATCGCGGTAAAAGAAGCCGGCGGCAAAGTGCCGCTGATAGTCGGCGCCGGCTCGAACTCCACGCGCCATGCCGTTTTGTACGCGCAGCGCGCCCGCGACTTGGGCGCGGACGCCGTGCTCGTTGTTACGCCCTACTACAACAAACCCAACGATTCCGGCCTTATCCGCCACTTCGAGGCCGTCGCCGAAGTTGGCCTGCCGGTCGTTGTGTACAACATAGCCGGCCGCACCGGCCGCAACATACCCGCCGCGCTCATGGCGCGGCTGGCGGAAATCCCCAACATAGCCGCGGTCAAAGAGGCCTCAGGCGATGTACACCAGGCCGGCGACATAATTGCCGGCATAAGCTCCCGCCGCCCGTTTCCGGTGCTCTCCGGCGACGACGCGCTGACACTGCCGTTTATCGCACTCGGCGCGGCGGGGGTTATTTCGGTGGTGTCCAACCTGTATCCGGCAAAAGTAAAACGCATGGTCAGCCTCGCGCTGGCAGGCGATTTTACAGGCGCGCGCGCGCTCCACTACGAGTTGCTGCCGATCACCAAGGCGGCGTTTATCGAGACGAACCCTGTCCCGATAAAGCGCGCGCTCAGTTTGGCTGGTCTGCCAGGCGGCCCGTGCCGGCTGCCGCTTGGCACCATGACGGCAGAACACGAAAAAATGCTTACGGCGGCAATGAACACACCGTAGAAATTCAATACAGAAAAACCAGTGTGCACAACGCGGCGGTTTTTCAAATTTTCAATAGGAGATAAAAAATGAAATCGAAAATAAAAATTGGCCTGGCACTCAGACTGGTAATAGCCATAGTGCTTGGCATACTGATGGGGCTCTTTATGCCCCAGTGGTTTAACCGCACGGTTGTAACACTCTCGCAGCTTGTCAGCGCGTTCCTCATGTTTGTAATCCCGCTGGTCATCCTCGCGTTTGTAACCATGGGCATCGCCGACCTATCAAGCGGCGCGGGTATACTCCTGCTCATAACAGGCGGCATCGCGTACCTTTCGTCGCTCGTGTCGGGAACCGCGGCATTTATAACCGCGGACACCCTCTTCCCCGCGTTCATAGGCGCGCAGGAAGCAATAAACATCGACAACGTTGAGGCCGGTATGCTCAAACCGTTTTTCACCATACCACTGCCGCCGCTGCTCAGCGTAACCGGCGCGGTGGCTATATCGTTCATCCTGGGGCTCTGCATCAGCGCCCAGCGCACCAGAAACAGCGACAACACCCTCTACAAAGCATTCAAAGAATTTTCGGAAGCCGTAACCAGCGTCCTCCGCGTAGCCGTCATACCGCTCCTCCCCGTGCTCATCTGCGGCACCTTTGTCAACATGACCGTGAGCGGCCAAACCTTCGCCGTCCTCAACATGCTTTGGAAAGTATTTTTAACCGTGATAGCGCTCCACCTCGTCTACCTGCTGATACTATTCTTCATCGCGGGTTCGGTAAGCGGCAAGAACCCGTTTACCCTGATAAAAAACCAAATACCCGGCTACGTATCGGCAGTCGGCACCCAATCCTCGGCGGCAACCATCCCCGTCAACCTCCGCTGTGCGGAAGCCGACGGCGTATCGCGCGAAATACGGAACTTTGTAATCCCCCTGTGCGCGAACATCCACATGGCCGGCTCGATGATAACTATAACAAGCTGCGTAACCGCCGTAATGCTGATGCACGGCATGGATACCGGCCTCCACATAATCGTGCCGTTCATCCTGACACTCGGTATAGCGATGATAGCATCACCCGGCGCGCCCGGCGGCTCTATCATGACCGCGCTCCCCTTCCTTCCCATAGTCGGCATAGCGCCGGACAGCGCGATAGCGTCCTTGCTCATCGCGCTCTACATAACCCAGGACAGCTTTGGAACCGCGTGTAACGTCTCCGGCGACAACGCAATCTCCGTAATCGTCGACACCATCTACGAAAAGCGCCTTAAAAAACACGCCGCGTAAAACCCGCCGCGCGTACGCGCCGCCGCCCCCCCTTTGCGGGAGCGGCGGCGCTCTATAGCAATATGAAGAAAACATTTTTGTTGTATATACTTACCGCGGCTATGCAGTACGCCTGCGCGGCGCATTTTTCAGTACCCCCCGCGATAGACCCGTTTGTGTATGCGGCGCCGGAAGCCGCGCATGACGCCATGTACGGCTTTCCCGCCGTTAGAATCTGGGGCTGGTCGAAAGACGGAAAGGCCGCCTATTCAACAGAATGCGGGATAGAAGGCAGGGGCGGCATGATACTACAGTATTGTATATACGATTTTACGAGAGATACAATCATAGCGGCAATAACGATAGATTCATTTGATTATACCATTGAAGAAGCCGGCGATGCAATGATTTTTGCATTATACGCCGCAAAGAAAGACGAAATACAAACATTGATGCGCATCCATGCCATAGCGCCCCAAGAGACACCCTTTTTACCGTTCCCGATACAAAAAGACAAAAAACAGTACACCTATACGATAGATATTGAATATGAAGATACACCGGAATTTTACGACACGATAAAAAAGTATACCGTGAGCATAACCACAGACGGAAAAAGAAAAACCATAAAAACCGCCGCGGATGTATCGGCATTAAACGTATATTGCTGCGGCTATTTTATCAGCCCGCTTAAAAACTGGGCCGTCATTATTTTGGCGGAAGAACGCTGGGGATTTGAAGGCACCGAATTAGTGTATGGTTTTAGCGGATGTAATTTGAATACAGACTTTTAGTAAGCGCTGATTAAATCGAATCTAATCCGCGCTGCCCGCCGCTTCGCGTAGGTAATTGCTTCGCCATGTTTTACATGGCGCTTTCATTACGCAATTACAGGGTGTTTTGGTAAAAACCCGCCGCCCTCGCCGCCCCCAAGCCGTTGCGCCGTTGACTTGCAATTTTTGGCAAGGTGTGCTATACTGATACGCATAAAAAGTTGGTTTTTCCGACGTAGTTTCTTGTGAGAAATAATCAGGAGGAGTTTATGATTTTCTCGAAAAAAATGGCGGCGCTGTGGTTTGTTGCTGCGTTCGCTTGTTTGGGTGTGTCCTGCGCTAAAAAAGAAGGCGCAAGCGGCGCAAAAGTTAAGGTTACGTTTGCCGGAACGGAGGCGGCGACAACGGGCCAGAGCCGCATGATGCAGGAAGTGGCGGACGCGCTCAACGCGACCGGACGCTTCGACGCGGATGTGCAGGTAAACGGCGCGTTGTCGAACGATACGGACAACCTGGTTACGCAGGCGAAGACGGGTGTTCCGCTGGTAATACCGTCCGACCCGGGGAGGCTTGCCAGCCAGTTCAACATTCCCGACCTTAACATCCTTATGGCGCCGTACATCCTTACCGACCGTTCCGCGCTGGAGCGGCTGCCGGAAACGGCGCTGTTTAAGGAATGGCAGGCGAAACTGGAGGCGCAGGGCATTACGTTTGTCGCCGATATGTACAACGGCTTCCGCAGTTTTTACACAACAACGCCAGTCGCCAAAGTTGCCGACTTAAAAGGGCTGCGCATTCGCGGCTTTGGCAACGCTATAGGCAACGCGCTGGCGAAGTACCTGGGGTTTGCGAACATGGGCATTTCCTGGGGCGAAGTACTGCCGGGCATTCAGCAGAAAACGCTGGACGGCTGCGAAGTACAGGTCGCTACCGCATACGGTTCGGCTATTTATGAAGTTGCGAAAAACCTCGCGCTTACAAAACATTACATGCTCCAGTCGTCGTTTGTATGCTCAAACACACTGCTTAAATCGATGACAGAAGCCGACCGTGAAGTGTTTATCAAAACGATACGCGAAGCGGCAAAGAAGTACGGCGAGATAGTCGCGTCGGAAGAGCAGGTATTTTACGCGCAGATGCAGGATAAAGGCGTAACCATAACGGAAGTCGATTTAGCGGCATTCCAGAACGCGGTCGCGCCGTTGTACACCAACAACGACCTAAAATTCTCTGACGGTTTAAAAGACAGATTGTTTAAGGAGCTGGGTTTGTAATAATTCAGCATGATAGCAAACGCGGCCCCGTAGCATACGTGGCCGCGTATTTTTTGGGGGGAGAGTATGAGAAAATTGTATCATACCTTGTGCAAAGTCGAAGTCGCCGTCTGCGGCGCGGGCTTTGTACTGCTGGTGGCGTTCATTTTTTTGTCCGCCATACTGCGGGGTTTTAGGATTTCAATGTCCTGGAACATAGACCTGGCGCTGTTTTTGCTTGCGTGGACGGCGTTTCTTGGGGCGGACATAGCATGGCGCAGCGGCCAGCTTGTCGGGATAGACATTGTAACCCGCAGCCTGCCTGCCGTTGTTCAAAAAATCCTGGAAATGCTTATATACGTTATTGTGCTGGCCGCGCTCGTCGTTGTAATTGTTTTTGGCATACGGCTGGCCTGGACGGAACGGCTTAGAACCTACCAGTCTATACCAATACCGTTTTCACTCGTAACAGTCAGTTTAGTAGTCGCCGCCCTGTCAATGGTGCTTTCGACCATACTAAAAATCAAACGTTGTGTATATTCATTTACAACACACAAGGAGAGATGACATGGCATTATTACTTACATGTTTTGTATTATTTCTGGTAATGGGAATGCCCATTGCGTTTGTTATCGGCATCGCCGGCTTTGCGTATTTTTTGACCGTCCCCTATTTGACATTTGAAACAGCGACCCAGATGATAGTATCGCAAAGCCAGTCATTCGCGTTTTTGGCCGTACCGTTTTTTATATTCGCCGGCAACCTGATGAACGTATCCGGCATCACCAACCGCCTCCTCGGCCTGGCGCGCCTTTTAACACGCGGCATGTACGGCGGCACCGCGCAAATATCCGTCGTAATGAGCACCCTCATGGGCGGCGTATCCGGATCAGCCACAGCGGACGCCGCCATGGAAACCCGCATACTGGGACCAGAAATGCTGCGCATCGGCTACAAAAAAGGCTATATTTGCGCCGTCAACTGCGTAACCGCCCTCATCACCGCCACCATACCCCCCAGCTTAGGCCTCATAATATTCGGCTTTGTCGGCGAAGTTTCCATCGGCAGACTTTTTGCCGCCGGCCTCATCCCCGGCGTTTTGATGATGGCATTTTTAATGACCACAACCTCAATAACATCGCGCCTGTACAAATTCGACCCGCCCAGCAGAGCACACGGCGCGCAAAAACTATCCGCCGCCGAACTGGGAAACAACCTAAAAGAATCAGTGTGGGCACTCCTGTTTCCGGTAATACTGATAGTCGGTATACGCTTTGGCATATTCACGCCATCAGAATCCGGCGCATTTGCCGTTGTATACGCAATCATAATCGGCAAGTTTGTGTACAAGGAACTAAACTGGAAAAACTTCAAAGAAGCACTCATAACCACACTCAAAGACAACGGCGCGATAATGCTGATAATCGCCATGTCCGGCCCATTCAGCTACGCAATAACCTGGGTCAAACTGCCGGTCGCGCTCAGCAACCTAATCTTTGGCATAACCGACAACCCGCAGCTGCTGGTACTCATAATGCTCGGCTTTCTATTCATAACCGGCATGTTTGTTGATAGCAACGTCAACTTCCTGCTGCTTACGCCCATATTTTTACCCATGGTAAAAAACGCCGGCATAGACCCCGTGCATTTTGGCGTGTTAATGGCAACGGTTGTAACGCTGGGCGTAATGACACCACCAATCGGGTCAGCCCTCTATACCGTGTGCGGCATCATCGACTGCCCGCCAGAGGAATACACCAAGTATTCGCTGCCATTTATGGCGGCGGTTCTGCTGGAATTAGCGATACTGGTATTCCTCCCCGGCCTGGTGCTGTGGATACCCAACATGATTTTTGGCCATTAGGTAAGCGCCAGTAAACCCAAAAGAATTTGGGCGCAGTTCAAAACACCCCCCGCCCCGCCGCAGGTACCCAGGGCGCTGGGGGACTACCCCCACTACCACTGGCTTGAGCTGCGGCTCTCCTGT
>JAITGR010000083.1 GCA_031280455.1 Spirochaetaceae bacterium | reverse complement strand
CAGGAAGACCTGGATAAGTGGCTCGTGTGGGCGGAAAAAAGTTTTTTTGAGTCGTTTGAACATGTCGGCGCCTGCGCCTGTACCGAAGAGCAGATCGCGTATGCGAACTATCGCGGCGGGCAGGTTATGAAAAGCGTGCCGGCGTATACTGCCGAAGAAATTGTGCTCGACAAAACCTGCAACATCGAGCGGGTGCCCTTCGGTATGGAATCGCGCTTCTGGTACGCCGGCAAGGAAATTCCCGATTATCCCAAACTTATCGGGATTCAAACGCAGAGCGACCAGACGCCGGTCGAGCGTATTTTGTACGAAAATGACGTGCCTATTTCCGAATTCGTTTTGCAGTCCTATGTCCGCAACGCGCTGCACATGGGCGAATTCAACATAACAAAAATTATAGATACCATAGCGCCGCCGGCGGGTACCTTAAAGCGGGTTAATGTTGAATATTTGGCGACGTATCTTTTGGAGTGCCTGGATGATTTTCGTAAAACGTATACGCCGCTGGCCGAAAAAATTATAGGGCCGGCGCGGCAGCGTGCCTGCGAACTGCATACCGCCGTTATCGAGCTGGCGTATTCACTGCATAAGGGGCATATCGACCGGTCGTGGCTGCCCCGGCATGTGTTCATTTTGCTTTCGCAAATTCAGACGCATACGGCGTGTCTGCTTGAAGAGCTTAATGTTGATAACGAAAAAGAAGTTGCCGAACTGCATGCGATAGACAGTACGCTTGATAATATGATAGAAACGTACGAAGACTTAAAAGATTCGCTTAAAAAAGCAATGGATAATTTTAGGCACAGTAATTTGTCGCTGGTTAAAACGGGCGCGTCTGTACAAAGTCCTGCCTGGCGCACGATACAAATCAGCATAGGCGGCGCCAGTGTATGGCGGCGTATTGTGCTGCCGGCGGATACGACGCTGGTGCGCCTGCGTTCGGTAATAAGCGCGGTGTTCGACTGGAGCGGCGAGCAGGCCGGCAGATTTATCGCGCAGGGGGCGCGCAGTCAGCGTATTCTGGATATGGAAAAAAATATACGCATGAATGAAACGCTCTCCAGCCTTAACTACGAAGGTGTAAACGAATTTGTATATGAATACAATGTGTACTGGACGATAGCGATAATCAATTTGTCGAATTATGAGCCTGGCAACGGCGAGCAGCCGCGCTGTGTCGCCGGAGAGGGGGTCGCGCCGCCTGAAGTCGTAGAAGGCCCCCTGCGTCTGCGCCGCTACCAGAACGCGCTGGAAAACGGTATTATTGCCGAACGCCAGCAGGCGGAAAAAGCGCTCGGCGAGGGGTACGCGGACGCGCTGTTTAATATAGAACACTGTAATCAAAAATTGCGGGGAATATATGCTTGAAAAATTAACGGTTAAAATCCAGGATGCGTTCCGGTTTGTTTCCGGCAAGGCGTCCATTACCGAAAAAAACATCGGCGACGCGGTCGAAGCCATCAAGATGGCGCTGCTGGAAGCGGATGTCAACCTGCGCGTCCTCCGGCGCTTTGTCAACGCGACTGCCGAGGAAGCGCGCGGCGAAAAGGTACTGCGGGCGGTAAACCCGGGCGAGCAGTTTGTAAAAATTGTCCACGACAAACTCGTCGCCGTGCTGGGCGGGCCGGCCGAGGAACTCAAACTGAAGGGGCCGGACACCCTCACCGTGCTGCTCATGCTCGGCCTGCAAGGTTCCGGCAAAACGACCACCACGGCAAAACTGGCGCTGCGCCTAAAAAACGCCGGCCGTAAACCGCTGCTGGCCGCCTGCGACCTTGTGCGCCCTGCCGCCGCCGAACAACTCGCCGTTCTGGCTGCCGGCATCGGCGTACCGGTGTACCGCGAAGAAGCGGCCTCCTCGCCCATCAGCGTTTTTGAAAACGCGCGGCGCGCGGCGGAGCAGAACGGCAACGACATACTCATCATCGACACCGCCGGCCGTATGCACATAGACGAGCCGCTGCTGGCCGAACTGCGCCAGCTGCGCGATGCGGCCAAGCCGGACGAAACCCTCCTGGTAGCCGACAGCATGACCGGCCAGAGCGCGGCGGAAATAGCCAAAACCTTCGACGAGAAAATCGGGTTAAGTGGCGTCATACTCACCAAGTTCGACTCGGACACCCGCGGCGGCGCGGCGCTCTCGCTCAAAGCAGTTACCGGAAAACCCCTCAAATTCGTCGGCACCGGCGAAAAACCGTCCGACCTGGAACCCTTTTACCCTGAACGCTTTGCCAGCCGTATTCTGGGCATGGGCGACATTGTAACCCTGGTAGAAAAAGCGCAGGAAGTAATCAGCCAAAAAGAAGCGGAAACGCTGCAAAAAAAGATGGCGAAGGAAACCTTCACGTTGGCAGACTACCAGGAACAAATAAGAATGGTCAAAAAAATGGGCTCGATGAAAGCCATGCTCGACATGATACCCGGCATGAGTGGCAAAGTCAGCGAAGAAGACCTGGAAAAAGCCGAAATGAAAACCCACGAAATCATCATCAATTCGATGACCCAAAAAGAGCGCGCCAACCACCTGATAATCGGCCCGTCCCGCCGCCGCCGCATCGCGCAAGGCTCCGGCACCTCGGTCGCGGAAGTAGCCCGCCTGCTTAAACGCTTTGAAAAAATGAAGACGATGATGAAGAAAATGGCGAAAATGGGCGGCGGCCCGGAAGCGATGAGCCAAATGTTCGGCGGGCGGTAATCGCCAAGGCGATCATTTTCTGACAGCCTCTATCAGCGTGAGCAGCACATCCTCCGAAAACGACTCCGTTTCTATGCGGACACTCGCGCCGTCCAGACTCGTGTTCGCGCGCAAAATAATCTTGGCAATCTCCGGCAGCCGCCGCATATTCGGCTCGCCTTCATCCAGCGCGTTTTTTACGATAGCAAGCAGCGACAGAATCGACTGCGCGCGGGCGGCGTTTTCGGCCTCGATACTCAAACGCAAAAACCAGCGCCGCTCCCCGCCAGCGGCGGCAGGCTCCGGCAGCAGCGCAAAAAAAAGAAACTTTGCCGGAAACTGAATGGCAATACGCCGCTGTTTTAGAAATTTGTTGAGCAGCGCCGCGTCAGGCGACCAGCCGGCAGCAGCAGCCTCCCCCGCCCACGCCCAAAAGCGCGGGGGAGGGGACAGCGCGGCGGAGGCAGGCGGGGAGGGGTTTTGCGCCGCCTTTTGAGGCGCAGTCAGCCGGATTTCCGCCGGCGAGATGCGCACCCCAAAGCCGGCGCGGGCCGAACGCCAAAACTGGCCGCCGCCGGATTTTTCCCGTTTCCAGTCGCGGCTCAGTGCAAACGACAGCGCCGCGCCCAGCGCCGGATAGCCGGAACCGCGCAGACACACAATAAACGATTCGCCTTCCCCCGCCGGAAACAACACCACACCGGCGCGCGCCGTTTTTTCAAGAATACGCCGCACGCTTCCGTGCGTCAGATGCGCCCTGGCAAGCAGCACCACAAGCAATGGCCGCAGCGGCGCGACATCGGCGTACACGTATAATTCGCCGCCCGCCGGCAGCCCAAAGCCGCCGGCGGCGGCCAACCTGCCGCCGCCAGTGCGTTGGCCGCCGCTGGAAACACAGCCGCAGAGCACGCCGCACAGCACGACCCCCGCCCACAACCAGCGCCGCACACTCAACCTCAGTACACGGCAAGAATAGCCAGCAGCCTATCCTTGCGGATAGCGCGCAAAAACGACGCAAGCCGCGGCCCCGGGTCTTTGCCGATAAGCGCCTGGTACGCGGCGCGAAACAACACCTTCGCGTCGACACCACACGCCGCCGCCGTGTCGTACACCGCTTGCGCCACCTCCCGCTCGCCGGCAAAACACTCAATACGGGCGACAACCGAATCCCGCAGCGCGCGCACAGCGGCAATCTCGGCATCAGACAACTCCGCACACTCGCCCTGCGCTCGCCCATCGGGCGCTCGCAGCCGGAAGCAAAACTCCTCCGGCGCGTAATCGGTAATCCAGTTCACCGCGCACACCGCGCGCGCGCGCAGCCGTGCCAGCGCGTCCGCGGATGCGGACGCGGCAAACCCTGCCAGCGTTTTTTCAACATCCATGTCGTTTATTTGCAGCAAATTACACAAATGCCGGAACGGCACTGTCGATTGCGCCGCCCCCGCCGGAGGCGCCGCCCCCGGCACTGCCGATTGCGCCGTCTGCGACAACTCGTAAATACGCCGTTCCCGCCGGAACACCTCGTCATTTTTAGCCGCCTCTACACCGCAGGCAATGCGTTCAGTTTTATCGTAATCTTCGTAAATTTTAAGCACATCAAGGTCGAACGAAATCGTAAATTCAGTATTGGGCCGCGTACCGGCAAAAATATACCGCACCAACTCCGGCGTATACACCCGCAGCATAGAGCGCAGATCAACCACCCGCCCCCGGGAACTGCTCATCTTGCCGTCCGCCCCCTTAATACCGATAAAATCGTACCGGAACGAAATCGGCGCGTCGGCATCATACACTTCGCGGGCAATCAACTTCCCCGTATCGAACGAACCCCCTTGACTATGGTGGTCCTTACCCGCCGGCTCAAAATCGACACCCTCATACGCCCAGCGCATAGGCCAGTCGATACGCCAGCCCAGCTTAACACCGGATGTCTGCCGCAAATCCACCGTTTGGGAGAACCCGCACGCCTCGCACGAATACGAAAGCCCCCACGCGCCATCCCAGCCGGAAATCAACGTGTCATCACGATGACACGAACCACAGAACACACTCACCGGCCACCATTCACCCTGAATCTTATGCTCCTCATCCCTAAAAGCATCCAGAATCTCTTTAAGCCGCCCGCGGCACTCCAGCGCCCGCTTAATACCCGCGGCATACAACGAAGCACAATACCGCTCCGACTGATACAAAAATTCCGGCGCAATACCCACCAGCGGCAGCACCGACTCCACATCAACCTCGTGATGCCGCGCATACGAACCATCCCGCCCCCACGGATCCGGCACCATCGTAATAGGCAGCCGCAGAAACCCCTCCAGCGCGCCGGCATCCGGCACATTCGGCGGCACCCGCCGGAACACATCATAATCATCCCAGGAATAAATAAACCGCACCCGCTTACCCCGGTCCCGCAGCGCGCGCACCACCAAATCCACACTAATAATCTCGCGGAAGTTTCCTATATGCACCGTCCCCGACGGCGTAATCCCCGACGCGCACGTATACAAATCCTTATCACCCTTAGCACGAATAATCCTATCCGCCGCCTCGTCCGCCCAATGCACAAACTGACCACTCATACAACCAGTGTACCCCCAAACAAAGGTTCGTGTGAAGCATTAGAAAATACGGGCGCACGCCCCCCGACCCCTGACAACAAGGCCACTGACAACATGTCCGAAAATCCGCTATACTTCCATCCATGGCCATGAACACCAAGTACAAAGCCAGCGTATTCTCCGCGCTTTTTAGTCACAGCGACGCCCTGCGCGAACTCTACGGCGCGCTCGCGGACGTAACGCTGCCCGCCGACATCCCGATAGAACTCAACACACTCACCGGCGTACTCTACATGGGACAAATCAACGACGTCTCCTTTACCATAGGCGACCGCCTTGTCATTGT
>JAITGR010000095.1 GCA_031280455.1 Spirochaetaceae bacterium | reverse complement strand
GCGTTTTGCGAGCCATCCGCGCGGGGCTTAGCCAAAAGCCGCTTGCGCTCGCGGTCGACTTTAACGGCTCGGCGCGCACGTGTTCCATCGACGGCGCGTACCTGCGCGATTTAGGCGTGGGCTTTTTTGCGATACACGATACCGCCGGCGACATCGCGCACCGCATCGTGCCCGAAGGCGAAAGCCTTGAGCCGTGCCGCCGCCTTTTGGAAGAACTGCACACCAAAAACCGCGCGTTTATTGCCGGATACGTGCCCGACTGCGACGGCGACCGCGGGAATTTGGTAGTCTGGGACGACGGCGAAAACCGCGCGCGGGCGCTGGAAGCGCAGGAAGTGTTCGCGCTGGCCGTCCTTGCCGAGCTTGCGTTTCTTGCCGCGCGCGGCGCCGACATGGCGAAGGTCGCGGTCGCGGTCAACGACCCCACGTCGATGCGGGTTGACGAGATAGCCGCCTACTTTGGCGCGCGGGTGTTTCGTGCCGAAGTGGGCGAGGCCAACGTTGTCGCGCTGGCACGCCGTCTGCGCGAGGACGGGTTTGTGGTACGTCCGCTGGGCGAAGGGGCAGCCGGCGGCGTTATCATCGCGCCGTCGCTGGTGCGCGATCCGCTGGATACCATTGGCGCGCTGCTCAAACTCATGGCGCTGCGGGGCGGGAACGGCGCTCCCGGCCTTTTCGGGATATGGTGCGAAAAACGCGGCCTTCCCGCGCCGCCCGCGGACTGGACGCTCGCGGACGTGCTGGCCACCATCCCCCGCTGGACAACAACCGGCGCGTACTGCGCCGGCGCGCTGCTGTGCATTCAGAGCGAGAGCCACGCCGCGCTCAAAAGCCGCTACCAGAAAATTTTCCTGCGCGAATGGGAAGGCGGTATGCGGGAACGCCTTGCGCGGCGGGGGATCGTGCGCTGGCGGGCGTTCCGCTACAACGGAGCGGAAGAGCGCGAGACCGCGTGTTTTGGTGATGCCGGCAGGGGCGGGCTTAAAATCATTTTTTACGACACGACAGACCTGCCCCAGGCGGCGCTCTGGATGCGCGGCTCGGGAACGGAGCCGGTGTTCCGCGTTATGGCCGAAGCGCGCGCCGGCACCGCAGGTGCCGCCGAGACGGAACAGGAACTGCTGAACTGGCAGCGCGCAATGACGCTGGAAGCCGACACCGGCGGGGCAGGGTAGCCGTGCCGCCAACGCCCCCCTACTTGACAAAATTCTGGCATGTGCGCTAGGCTTTGGAGGCTGATTGCCCGCCGTATGCGCGGTGCTTTTGCGAGCGTCTTGTAAGGAAGGTCTGTATGGCACGCATGTGCGACATTTGTGGAAAAGGTACTGTTACCGGCAATAAGGTTAGTCACGCCAAGAATCATACGCGGCGGACGTGGAAGCCAAACCTGAAAAAAATTAAAACGGAAGTCGAGGGCACAACGTTCACGCTGAAAATTTGTACCCACTGTCTTAAAAGCGATATAGTTACGCGCAAAGTCCACATTAAAAAAGCCTAGGGAAGCACAAGGCGTGGGGCGGACACTTTGATTTGTTCAAGCAATGCCGCCGCCGGTTTCTATGTAGAGCTGCTGAAGGCTTTCAAAGGCACCGGTAATTACGCGCGAAAACGCTTCGACCATGAACGGCATCGTCGCTATTATCAGCAGAAAGGCGACGGCGGTTGTTATCGGAAAACCCTCACTCATCATGTTGATTTGCGGCGCGGCTTTCGAGATAAGGCCGGTGGTGAGCGTGGTTAAAAAAAGCGCGCCCAGTATGGGCAGACTTATCATCATCGCGTCAAAAAAGAGGCGGCTTAACCCGCCCGTCAGCATGACAAGTACGTTTTCGCGTCCGCTGACGAGTTCCTGTACGCTTAATGCCTGAATCGACCGCCAAAAGCCGCCCAAAAAGAGCTCGCGCGGGCCGTCCATCACCAGAAAAGTGAGCGTCGCTATCAGGTTCAAAAACTGGCCGAGCAGCGGGTTTTCTACCTGCGCGACAGGGTCAAAAGTTTCCGCCGCGCCCCAGCCCATTTGGAGCGAGAAAAACTGGCCGGATGTGGAAAACGCGGCAAAGATGATGGTCATAAAAAAGCCGGTTATTATGCCGATAAGCGCTTCGCCGGCCAATAGCAGCAAAAAAGTGAGGGTAAAGGCGCTGTCCGCGGCGGGTATGCCTACCCAATGGCTGCCGGCGCTGGGAAAGACGGCAAAGGCGAGGAAGCCGGCCAGGGCGACTTTCGCCGTTTGCGGTATCGCTTCGGAGGAGAGCACCGGCGCGGTCTCTATCATCGCCAGCGCACGGACGGCAAAGAGCAGAAAAAGCGGCGCGGCGTTCAGTATTTCGGCAAGCTGGCCACCCTCCATAGCGCGGCTCTCTTACGGCGCGGCGGCAGTGTCAAAAACAATGCCGCCCAGGGCGGAGTTGTCTTTGTGCGCCGCGCGATACCTGGCGGTTGCGGCAAGTTCGCGGTCCAGGCTGGTAAAGGTGTACACGGTTTCGCCAGCCTCATCAACGGCAAGTTCCGGCACGGCATAGCAGCCGATTTCTTTAAGAACTTGCTCTTTCGCGGCGTTCAGGTTTTTGGGTGTACATTCCGCCGCCTGTACCCGTATGTCGGACGGGCGGACTTCCAGGCGTTTGTCAACAATGGCTTTGTAACCGGCTTTGCGCAAGTTGGCCATTTTGACGCGCTCGTTTTCTTTTTGAACCACGCGCCAGCGTATAGCGGGGATAATCCAGAACAGCACGGAAAACACCAGCGGCACGGCTCCAAGGCCGTATGTTAAGACCGGCAGCGGGTCGATGCCGGGAGCAATCAGGTGAAAAATCTGGTAGGTAAACCGGTAGATGGCGGGACTCGCGTTGAACGCTTCCCGGCTGAGTATGTGGCCTACTTTGAACGTATGGTAGAAAAAGTAGCCGCCAAACAGCAGGTTGACGCTGTTAATCACGCCGAACCAGATATTCAGTTTTTTGGGGTTTGACGAAAAAGCGCCCAGGCGTTTGAGCGGCGCGCTGAAAGCCGCGTACGAAGTGTCTGTTCTATCCGCGCGGGGCAGCAGTTGGTCAAACGTGTAAGCGACAGTCCCGTCCTCGGTCGCTTCGGGACTGCCGCCAAACTGGGCGCAGTAGGCAACGATTTTTTCGTCCGCGCGCGCCGGCGGCAGACCGGTTATGGTCATAAACTCCGGCAGCGAAATAACGCCGTTGTTCGCCTGGACATACGCGATAAACGCCTGTTTTTCGCGGGTTTCTATGTCGGCGTTTATGTCGCCATCGCCAAAGACAAACGAAAAAATGGCCTTGTACAGCGGCTTGCCTTTTGGACGCGCACGCTGCTGGCGGGCACCGTAGCCGTAGTAGTTTTGGTTTAAGGAACGAGTGAGTTCGGAGTAAAACCAGATGCGAATTATCATATTAAGGATACCGGAAAAAAGGTAGAGGCCGCCGCCGGAATCGCGGCGTTCGTTGTTGTTGGATGCGCTGGCCGCTACCGACAACAGCATGGCGGCGATGGCTATGAGCATGAAGAGCGCGAAATAGCCGACGAGCATGACCATTATCCACGCTTTGAACAGAAACACGGCGGCTTTTTGAACGCCGTGGTTAACCGCCTCCGCTACGCGGCGGAGCGTTACGCCAAAGCCTGTGTACTTGCTTTTTAGATGTTTGGGGAAGTTGTATAAAATCTCGCCGGATTCGGTAACCCTAATCCGCGCGGAAAATTCGCTGGCGGCGGCGGGCAGCAGCTCTTTTACTTTTTCCACAGGCAGCGCCGTCCGGCCTACAAGGTCGGCCACGGTGCAGCCTTCCGGGTGGTTTTTTATCGCGGCTTTTAACCGCCGGTATGTTTTTTCGTCCTTATCCGCCATGATTTCCATGCTTCTTATAGTAGATGTCCGCCGGACTTTTGTCAACCAAACGCGCTGCGGGAATTCCACGCAATCCGCCTAGTACCACAAAAATGCTAAAATTTCGGGTATATGCGCTGAAGTTTGAGGCGGGCGTCGGGTGTGGTGAATTGCCAATGAACCGTTCTCCGCGCCGCGTTACGGTCATGTACCCAGACCGCTACTTCGTGTTTCATCATTTCAAGCGTGGGTATCCCGCGGGCAAGGCACTGCTTATGCCGGCAGGGTTTAACTTCGTTTTTTTAAGCGTCGTTCCGATGGCTGTCGCGGAGATGCTGTCAAACACTCCCAGTTCAACCATCCGCCCCGCCAAAAGCCGCATATAAGTAAATTTAGCCTTTTTGGGGTACCAGGGCGAGCGCAACGCGGCCCCTTGTGTGTCCGGTTAAATTGTACTAAAGTTTGTTTTTATGGAGGATTTATGAAACGGTTATTTTTAGCGGCGGCTGCCGCGGTGTGCGCGGCAAGTCTTGGCGAGTGTAAAAAAACGGACGCGGGACTCATCAAGGTTGGCGGTATTTTTCAGCTTTCAGGC
>JAITGR010000073.1 GCA_031280455.1 Spirochaetaceae bacterium | reverse complement strand
ATTTTATTAAGGTTATCTAAAAAACTTAATGCCTTAATTGTCATTTCAGGACTGCCAGGTCCTTGCCGCTCCAGACCCACATGGGTTTCAACAATTAAATCAAAAATTTCCATTGTTGGCCTCCTTTAATGAATTTAATTTATAGTATACCATATTTTTTATTATGTCAAACTATTATTTTCCAATATTTTTAACCAATTTTAGCCGCCATTTCGCATAACTGGTTGTTGGCGAGGCTTTGCGGCGAAAAAGCGCGGTGCAAAGACTGCCGCATCGCCATTGCAATGGCGCGATTGCCGCGCATGAGTTTCCGAACAACAACCAGGTAAAAAATTCTTTTGTTTGGGACAGGCTCATTTGGCAGGCAGACGCCGGCTATGAGGGCGGCGGCGGCTTCCTTGCCAAAAAGGTGGCGGACGGCGTGTACAAAGACTGGCGGGGGCGGCGCGGTGATAATTTCGGCGCCGGCGGGAATGTCCGCGCAGCCGGCTGGCAGTTCGAGAATGGCCGCGTGCAAAAAAAAGCCCCGCCGCCTGCCGCTTTCGCCTGCGTAACATGCCGCCGGAAGCGGCGCACCGCCGTACTTTACGTCGCCTGACAGCGCGAGGCCGTGCGCCGCCGCCTGCGCACGAATCTGGTGCGTCCGGCCGGTGAAAATACGCACGGCGGCCAAGGTTCGCTGTGGCGAACCAGTTCGCTGTGGCGAACCAGTTCGCTGCGGCGAGTGAAAGAGCGGTGTAAGCTGCGAAAACGCCCGCTTGCCGCCGTCCGCGCCGGCTGCCGTTTTACGCGCCGCCGTGTCGCGGGAAAGCACATCCTCCCACGCCGCGCGCTCTTTTAGCACGCCGTCCAGAATAGCAATGTATACTTTTTTTATACGCGATGAGCGCAGCGCGGCGGTAAAATCGCGGGCGGCGGCGAGTGTTTTAGGAAACGTAACCAGGCCGCTCGTTTGGCAGTCCAGCCGGTGCAGCGGCCCCGGCACAAACGAAAGCGACGGCGCAATCTTGCCGTGCAAATACCTCCGCACCTGCGCCGCGAGGCACTCGCCGTCCACGGTACCGCCGTGAACGGCGATGCCGCGCCCCTTGTTTACAAACACCAGCGCCGGCGTTTCAAATACCACGGACAGCGCCGTGTCCGGCGGCGCCGCCGGCCACGGCGCGGGCGCGGGCGCGGGGGCGGGGGGCGCCGCTGCAAGCAGCAGGATGGTCTGGCCGGAGCGCACCCGCGCCTGGGGGTGCGCCGCCGTGCCATCCAGCAAGATTTTTTTTTCGCGGAATAACTTGTACACTGCCGAAAGCGGCACGGCGGGGCATGCCTTGCGAATAATTCTGTCGAGCCTGCGCCCGTCGTCATTTGCACCGGCGGTCATAGGCTGTGCCGCAAGCGGCACAGGGGCCGCCTGTTCAGGCATTGGGTCGCCTGCCTATTCTTCTGAGCAGCAGCGAATTGACCGCAAGTACCGGCAATTCAATCAGCGGCCCCATTACCAGCACCAACGAGACCAGCGGCTGTACCGGAAATGTTATGGCCGCTATCGCCAGAGAGACGGGCGAATTGCGCGCCGATGTGGTGAATATCAACGGGATGATGTTTGTAAAGGGCAGTTTAAGCAGTTTGCCGGTAAAAAATGAAACGCAAAAAATGACGGCAAAAAACAGCGCCAACGGCGGTAGTAACTGTATAAACACCGCTACATTGTCAAGCAGCAGCGTCCCCTGGGAGGCAAACATTGCAAGTATAGCAAGGCAGAGTAACGCAAATTGTACGGTGTCGGCCTTTTTTAATACGGCATCGAGATACATTTTCCGTTTGTGTGTATGCCCCCATAATTTTACGAGTGTTGCGCTGCCGAGTGGCAGAATTAAAACAAACACAATGCCGCGAATAATGGCAGAAATTTCAAAAGAAACCGCTGTTCCCATGCACACCACGAGATACACCGGCAGCAGCAGTATTTGCAAGACAAGGTTTAACGGCAAAATTGAAGCTCCCAGCGGCACGTTGCCGTGCGCGGTGCCGGTAAAAACCAAATACCAATCTGTGCAGGGTGTAACCAGCAGCATTATAAAGCCGATTTGCAGGTCAATGCGGCCGGCAAAAAAAACTTTTGACAGCGCAAACGCATACAACGGGGTAAAGACAAAATTAATCAGCAGGGCGGAAGCGGAAAACCGCAAATCGGAAAACGACCGCGCTATTTCCCGCATCTTGACGTTTAGAAACACAAAAAACAGCATGAGTACGAGAAACCATTCAACGGATTTGCCGGCGTTTTGTTCTATGCCCGGAAAACTCTTTCCGATAAAAATGCCGGCAAACGCCGAAAAAACGATAAACACCGGCTGCAATTTTGCCCAAAAATCCATGGGTAACTATATCGTACGCCCGCCAGCGCCGTCTATGAATGCCTGCCCAAAGTGCTGTGCACTTTGGGCAAAACGCTATGGATGTGCCGCCATGGATGGCGGCTGGATGCCAAGCGTGGCGTTTTGCGTATGCGAAACGCCATAAGCAAAAACGCCATGGATGTGCCGCCATGGATGGCGTTTTTGCGCCGCGCAAGCGATTGAAGCGGAAATACTTTTTGCCAGAGGCAAAAAGATTATAGCGGAAAGCGCGGTGCCCGCCGTACGCCAGTATTCTGGTGTACGGCGGGCATGCGCCCAAATTGCTTGTATTGGCGCTCATTCTACTGTTTGGCGGTACAATTCGGCTCCGGAGAGGAGGAGGATGAGTGTTGTCCCGCGTTGAACGCGGCAGGGGTAGGTAAAGAGGCCGCCCAGGTGGTTCATTTGGGCAAGGGTTGTCCGGCTGCCGTCGGGCGCGAGTGCTTCCAGGGTGCAGGGGAGGGGGAATGGGTTGGGCGCGAGTTCGCAGGAAAAGAGTATGTATACTTCGTCGCCGGCTAAATCGCCTTTGACGGGGGGGCCGACGACGACTTCCGCACGTTTGCCGGCTGGTAGTATGACGCCGCCGGCTGGTGTCTGCGATACAACGAGGCCGGCTGTCCGCCGCGAGCTGCCTTCGCGTATGGAAAATTGTACTTGCGCGCCGGCGTCGTTTATCGCGGCGAGTGCCTGGGGGACGGTGAGTCCCAGGAGTTCCGGCATTACAATGTCCGCCGGTTTGCCGCGGCTGACAACAAGGCTTATGGTTACGGGGCCGGATATGCCGGTGCCGGCGACGGGCGACTGCTCCAGTATGGTTCCGGCGGCTCTGGCTGAATTTTCGTACATTATGGGTTCGCGGATGGAGAGCAACGGGGTCTCGTTGCCTACAACGTAGGTCTGGAGTTCCGCGCGTACTTCGTCGAGCATGCGTCCGGCGTAGTTTTCTATGCGGCTGATTTGGACGCCCTGGCTTACAACAAGCCGGATGCGCCGGCCTGCTTTTACGATTGTTCCCTGGCGCGGCTCTTGCTCCAGTATGGTGTTTTTGTCGGCGGCGTTCTGGGAAAAGCGCAGTTGGATGCGGGGGTAGAGTTCTTTTTGCTGCATCTCCAGCAGCGCTTCGATTATGTCTTTGCCGACGACGTTGGGTACCATGGTTTGTTCCGGCCCGCGGACGGTCAGGAAAAAAACGACGAGCGCGATGGCGGTCATCAGCGCGACGAGCGAAAATGCCGCGAGAAAAAATGCCCCGACTTTGTGTGAAAAGCGGGAGTTGTCTATCTTGTCTGTAATCCACAACTTCATGTTCAACCTAGTATCGCACCTCGCGCTATGGATGTCCCGTTCAAAAAAGAACGAAAATCCAGCGCTTTTTTTGTCTGGTACTGCAGCACGCGCGCCGCGTACGTTCCGGCTCCGCACTGGATGAGTACGCCGTGCTGCTTGTCTACGCCGAGTACGGTGCCGGCAGCCGCCTCCGCGGACACATCCGGCTTTATTGTACCCGAAAAAACAGAGCCTTCCAAGATGTTCAGTGGCCGGCCGTCGTGGGTTGTCCAGCAGCGGATTTCCGGCGTAAGCGCGCGTATGTGCGCGTCTATGTCCCGCGCGTCGTGGCACCAGTGTATTTGTCCGCTGTCGCGGGTGAATTTTTCGCAGTAGCTGGCGGCGGTTTCGTCCTGGGGGGTTTCCTCAAACGCGCCGCTTTTGAGTGTGGGGATAAACTCCCGCAGTAGTTCGGCAGCGGTTTCCGCCGCGCGGCGGGTCAATGTGTCGCCTGTTTCTGTTCCGTGGAGGGGGTAGCGGCGGCGCGCCACTATGTTGCCGGCATCCAGGCGGCTTGAAAGGCGCTGTATGCACACGCCCCATTCGGGGTCGCGGCGTAAAATCGTGGTCTGCAGGGGGGTCGCGCCGCGGTGCCGGGGGAGGAGTGACGGGTGTATGTTGAAGCCGCCCAGCGGGAACAGCGCGAGGAAGCGGGGGGGGAAGAGCGCGCCGTACGCAAAGCTGACGAGGGCGTCGGCTTTGTGTGCCGCGATGCGGCTGGTGAGTGTGTCGTCGAGGTGTGCTGTCTTAAAAAGCCGGAGTGCCGGAAATTCCGCCGCGGCGAGTGTCTGCGCCGCGCTGGCGACGGGGCTTGGGGTTACGGTGCCGTGGCGGCCGCGTGCGGCGTCGGTGTTGGTAAGGACGCCCGAAAGTTCGCACACGCCCGCACGCTGGAGCTGCGCCAGGGCATCCAGCGCGGGGCAGGCTATGGCGGGGTTACCGGCAAACAGGATGCGTATGCTCATACAAAGGCTGGTTCCCGCCGGTGTGTCTCGCTAAAACCAGAGGCGTATTCCCAAATTGCCGCCCCAGAAGTGGGGCCACAAGCCGATGCCGGGCAATATCGAAAGGCCTATTTGCGGCACGACTTGCAGGTACAGTTCCAGCATATCTACCGGCTGAAACGTGAGGCCGATTGGCACTCTGAACGCCGCGGCGATGCCGAGCTCGCTGCCCATGCCGATATGCGCCCCCACGCCCAAGCCAAAGTACCAGCCGAGCATGGAAACTATTTCGTTATCTATTAAATACTTGTCGCCGGAAACTGATATGCTCATGTACCCGGGGAACAATACCACGCCGCCTGCCCAAAAAATCGGAATGGAGGGTATTTTGAGGGTTATATCGCCCCCATAGTTGCCGAATCCCGCCGCGCCGGCGCCGCCGCCTTGTATGCCGATGCCAAATCCATCGGGATGGTCTGCGTACGCAAATGTTCCTGCTAATGTCAAAAACACGATTCCTGCTAAAACAAATTTCTTCATAAAAAACTCCTTGTGTTTATTCTACCGCCTGGGGGAGGGGTTGTCTAGGATACGGGATAACGCTGATTGCGCCATACATGGCGAAACCACGGAAGGCACGGAAACTACGCGGAAAGAGACCGCAATTCCGTGTCTTTGTGTACGTCCAGTCCCGCATAGTATACTTCTTTCATCTCTTGCCTCCTGTGTTATATGTGGTAAATCCTACTTCGTAGGTAAACCCACGGTCTATATCACGGGAGGC
>JAITGR010000174.1 GCA_031280455.1 Spirochaetaceae bacterium | reverse complement strand
CGGCGTTTCCAACATGTCCGCTTTGCCGGGGCGCTACTACCAACCCAATGTTGGCAATCAAGAAGCCCAGTGGCTGGATTTGGCCGACACCCAAAACATCAACCTTTCCGCCGGCCTGGGGCTTGGCAATTTTTCGCTGTCCGCTGCCTGGTTTGGCAACCGCGCGGCCAACCACTTTTTGTACGACGACCCATACGGCAGACGGCGGCGCAAGGAAAGCAACGAAATCTGGGACACGGGGCTTTCTGTTTCGGCAGTAAACGAATTCAGCAATCTTTCAAAACTGATACTTACCGGCAATGTTTATTACGGCGATAAAAACATTCCCCCAAGCGGCTATTCGGAATTGTTTGACAAGGTATACGACATTTCCGCGCGCGAAAATATCATGCTGGAAATGCCCCGCGCCCTCCATGACACGCTGGCAATGGAAGCCTCGGCAAGCCACGCCGTGCAGCATACCGATTCCGCCGGAATGACCAACAAAACCCAGGCGCTAACGGTGATAAACCGCTGGGCGTGGTATCCGGCCTCCAGGGTGAGTCTGCGGGCGGGCTGGGATTACCGGTACGCCTTTGTGCAGACCGCCGCCTTCCACGACCGGCACGACGGCGGCATCTACCTGGCCGCTGAATGGCTGCCGGTTCCGGCGTTCACCGTAATTCCTTCAATAAAACTGGCGGCGGAAAGCGGCGGGCGCTTTGTTCCGGTTCCCAAACTGGGGCTGCTCTGGAAGCCGGATTCCGCAATTGTTGTCAAAAACAATTATTTCCGCAGCTTTAAATTCCCCGATTTGACCGACCTCTACTGGCAGGACGTCTCCTCGCGGGGCGACCCTGGCCTAAAGCCGGAAGACGGCTGGGGCGGCGACATCGGCATTGCCTGGAACCACATGACCGCCGCTGGATTGCGGATAACGCTGGAACAAAACGCATACGTCCAGTGGTACGACAATTCAATTCACTGGTACGGGGACACAGGCGGCTGGAAGCCCCAAAACGTGGGCGGCTCATTTTTTCACGGCCTGGATGTCAACGTGCGGTTTGTCCTCCCCCTGCGCCGCCCTTCGCGTACCTTCCTGTCATGCGCCCTTTCGGGCCAGTACATGAGCAGTTACCTGCTGGCCTACGGCTACACGCTGGAAGCCGACAAACGCATTCCCTATATGCCCGCCTTTCGCGGCGGCGCTCATCTGGAACTGGCCTGGCAGACCGGTTCCGCCGCCATTGCGGGCAGTTACACCGGCCTGCGGTATACCGAAGGTTTTGTCGCCACCCTTCCCCCGTATTTTTTGCTGACGCTCAATGTTAATCAAAAAATTGGCAGGCGCTTGAACGCATTTGGCGTTATTCGCAATGCGCTTAATCAATCGTACCAATCGTTTAAGGATTACCCCATGCCGGGGATTACCGTAACGCTTGGAATAAATGTACATATTGAAAAAGAACGAGAGGAAACGCTATGAGTAAATTTTTGGCCTATTCATTTTTATACGATGACGCCGCCGACTTGAAATGCGATTTTGAGTTGTTAAGCGATGAAATTGCCAGCATGATTGGTTTTTTACGTTCCCTGCTGAACGAAAAAGACACGGCGGCGGATAAAAACCTTGCCGGTGATTTAAGCCGGATAAACGAGCTTATGTACCACATTAACCCTTCCCTGCGGACAAAAGTAATGGTATCTGCGGAAGAACTTGCGTGGCTCCACGAAAAAACCATGCGGCTGCAGAAAGCGGTGGAGGACGGCCTCCCCAAAGGCGGCGGCTTTACGTTTTTTATTCCAGAGGGCTGCACCCAGGCCGCCTACAGTCATGTTATACGATGCAAATGCAAATCTCTCGTGCGGCTTTTAAGCCGCTGCCGGCAGCAGGGGAACCACGTTGATGAAATTCTTTTCGATTTTACCAATTTATACGCCGGATATTTTTACTCTCTGGCCCTGTGGCTCAATAAAATTCATGGAGTGGAAGAATGTCGATTTACAAGCAGGGTATACTGATGCGTATACCACAAATATTTATACTCGCAATAATAATGGTATGCGGCTGTTCAAAAGAGCCGTACCGGGAACTGTTTGACCGTACCGGCAAAAAAATAATTATTAACGGCCAGGTACACCGCATCATTTCCATGGCGCCTTCAAACACGGAAATAATCGCCGATTTAGGCATGGCGAAAAAGCTGGTTGCCGTTGACCGCCATTCGGCGCAGATAGAAGGTATTCCGGCAGGGACCACGTTAATCGATTTCTTTTACCCGGATGCCGAAGTAATTATCAGCCTGAAACCCGACCTTATTATCGCCAACGGCCACAACGCCACCGGAACCGGCGAAGACCCCTTCCGCGTGCTGCAGGAAACGGGAATTCCGGTGGCCTATATTTCCATGAGTAAAAGCATTAACGACATTTACGAGGACATTGCCTTTATCGCAGACCTTTTGCAGGTTAGCGCCGAAAAAAGTGAGGCGGTGCTGCGCTCCATGCGCGCACAGGTTGATGCCATTGCTCTGGTTGGGGCGGCAATCGAAAACCGGAAAACCGTGTATTTTGAAATTTCCGCCGCGCCGGAAATGTTTACGTTTGGCAAAGACAGTTTTCTGGACGACATGATTCGCACCATAGGCGCGGTGAATATTTTTGGCAACGATAACTGGATTGTCAGCCCCGGCGCGGAATCAATTATCAGCCGCAACCCCGACGTTATTCTAACCAACGTCGATTACATCGAAGACCCCATAGGCGAGCTGAAAAGCAGGCCGGGCTTTGACCAAATAAGCGCCGTCGCGCATAACCGGATTTATCAAATTGATACCAATTCTTCGGTACGGCCTTCTACCCGCATAACGTTTGCGCTGGGGCAAATGTCCCGCGCCGTTTACCCGGAAGTCTATGAAAAATAGCGCCCGCCTTGCGGCTGCCGTCATTGGCTCGCTGGTAATTATCGCCGCCGCCGCTTCCCACGGCAGTTCGGGCATCGGCATTGGGGACACCGTGCGCATACTGGGGCATAAATGCTTCGGGCTTGGCCTGCCGCACGACATTGACCCCAAAACCGTTTCTATCGTCTGGCTGCTGCGGCTGCCGCGGGTGCTCCTGGCCTTTATCGCCGGCGGCTCTCTTGCCGCAAGCGGCGCCGTTACCCAGTCGGTGCTGCGCAACCCGCTTGCGTCGCCCTACATTTTGGGGGTTTCGTCCGGCGCGTCCCTGGGCGCGGGGCTTATCATCATCAGCGGCATTTCGCTGCCATTGGCCGGCGCCTTTACCCTGCCGCTCGCGGGGTTTGCCTTTGGCCTTGCGACCGTTTTTGCCGTCATCGCTTTTTCCGCGCTGCTTGATAAATCAATGTCGAATAATACCGTCATTCTCTGCGGCATGATTTTTTCCCTTTTTGTGGGCGCGGTCTTGACGACCCTCAGCGCCGTTTTTTCAGACGCGCTTAAACGCATAACGCTCTGGCAGATGGGCAGCTTTGCCATGCGGGGCTGGCTCTACGTTAAACTGATTTTGCCGTTTTTCGTGCTTGGATTTGCCGGCGTTATGTGCTACACACGGGAAATGGACATGCTTACCTTTGGTGAAGAGCAGGCGAAATCCGCCGGTGTGGCAACCGAAGCGGTGCGAAAAAAACTGTTGGCGTTTGCGGTGGTATTAAGCGGCGCGGCTGTCGCGTTAAGCGGCGTAATCGGCTTTGTAGACCTTATCGCCCCCCACGCGGCGCGGAAAATCATCGGCTCCCGCCACCGGTACGCCGTGCCTATGGCGTTCCTGTTGGGCGGCTCCCTTATGGCCGTTACCGACCTTATTGCCAGAACGGTTATTTCCCCCTCCGAACTGCCGGTGGGCGCGATAACCGCACTCATAGGCGCGCCGTTTTTTGTGTGGGTGTATTTTAGGCGGCGAAAGGCGCAGGCGGGCTAACATGGTAGCGGTACACGATGTATGCGCCGGGTACAACGGCGTGGAGGTGATTCACCACATTAGCTTTAACGCCAAAGCGGGAGAAAGCCTGTGCATCGTGGGGCCAAACGGCTGCGGAAAAAGCACGCTTCTAAAATCAATCGCCCATATCATTGCATACCGGGGGCAGGTTACGCTGGAAGGGCGCAGCGTTACTTCGTTTTCCCGCAAAGAACTGGCAAAGAACATCGCCCTTTTGGCTCAGGTCTCCCAGATTTTTTTCCCCTACACCGTGCGGGAAACCGTCGCGCTGGGGCGGTACGCATACACTTCCGGTTTCCTTAAAAACCTTTCCGCCGAAGACGAGGCCATAACCAGCGCTGTGTTGAAGCGGCTCGACCTCTGGGAACTTCAAAACCGTATGATAGACGAGCTTTCTGGCGGGCAGTTACAGCGGGTTTTTCTGGCAAAAACGCTGGCGCAAAACCCCGCCGTCATTCTGCTGGACGAACCGACCAATCACCTTGACCTGAAAAACCAGATTGAACTGCTGACATTTTTGAAAACCTGGGCGCGTGAAAACAATAAAACATTCATCGGCGTATTCCACGACCTTAATCTGGTGCGTCATTTTGGCGACGCCGTTATCCTCATGAACTCCGGCACGATTGCCGCCGCCGGAAAGCCCGGCGACGTGCTTGCCGGCGAAACGCTGCACGCAGTCTACGGCCTTGACATCCAGGGCTTTATGCTGGAGTCGCTTGAAAAGTGGCGCAATGCGCGTGATTGATTGTCTTCCCTTAAAACGGTATACTAGCCGTCTATGACAGGGAGAATTCGCCTGCTTTTTTTTCTGATTTTCTTGGACATAAGCTGGCACGGGGGCGTGTATGCGGAGGACGGCGGCCAGTGGGGAGGCTTCCTTGACGACGGGTACCGGCGCGTCGGCTACAATTACAACGCTCCGCCGGCGCGGGACGGCGCGGATCGGACGGGCGGCGACGGGCGCGTTCAGAGCGGGGGGACGGCGGACGAGATACGCGCCCTCGTGGAACACGGCGCGCCGGACGCGCTCAAACAGGCGCTCTCGCTCATCACGCAGCGCGGCCTCGCGTCTTCAGAGTTTGGCCGGCTTATGGGCAGCATCGCCCTTACCCTGCTGGAAAAAGTGTACGGCGAAAAGAACCCCGGTTCTCTGCGCATCGACTTTCCGCAGACGCACCGGTACAGCAAAATTATAAAAGAAGCCGAAAGCGGGCGGTACGTTGCCGCGGGCGCAGGCACAGCCGCCGGCGCCGCGTCGCAGGATTACCTGGACCTGACGCTCCCCTTCCTCGCCCTCCTTAACGAAACGCTGGTAAGCAAACTAAGCTCCGCGCTGCCCGACCTGGAAAAGGCGCGGCGCATAAACCCGGACGGCGCGCTGGCGGCGTACTT
>JAITGR010000110.1 GCA_031280455.1 Spirochaetaceae bacterium | reverse complement strand
AGCCGTTTTCGCCGCCGCCGCTCAAACACAAAAAGCCCAGCTCTTTTTTGCCCGCCTTCCAGAGCGCCGGCTGCAGCAATTCCGGCAGAACCTTCAAAAGCGCGTCCAGGTCGTCCGGCAGGTGATAGATTTTTTTCTTGGCCAGCTTTCTTGTTTTCGCGCCGTCCATATCCAGTTTGGGAACAATGGCAAGTATCGTGTTTAGCTTTTCATCATCCAGCGCCGTGTATTTTCCGTCTATCGTTACCACGCCCCGCAAGCCCTTAAAGAGCGCGTTGTAATCCTCGCCTTTTACCCGCCGCAGTTTTTCCCATGCCAGTACCGCTTTCTTTTTGCCCTTTACTGTTTGAAGCTCAAACACTTCGCTGCCAATTTTTACATTGTTCGTCCAGTCGCGGGCGACTTTTGCGTGACGGGCCGGCTCGTCATGTTTTTGAAAAACGCCGCCGGCAAAGCGCAGACGCTCCCAAACGCCGCCCAGACGCTTCAGCACGGTTTTTGAAACCGGCGATACGGAGCTCGCGTACATACGCGCGGTGCGGATTACCTCGCCGGCCACGATGTATTCCGGGTCCATTTTGAACATAACCGAACCGGGATGTATAAGAATTTTATCCGCCGTAACCGATTTGTAGGTATCGCGCGCCTGGCGGACGCAGACAAACTGTATAAGACCTTTACACACCGCTGTAAGGTAGTCTTCCACGCTGCCGCCGGAAAGCAGCGGCACGCCCATGTCCGCGACAATAGATTCAAGCTGCTCTACAACGTTGTTTATTTCCGCCATAGCCCGCTCGTCCAAAAAGTATTTTTCGCAGAAGGACTCGTAATTTTTCGCCGCTTTGTATGCGTTGTATAATTTTATATACGAAACAAAATCCCCCGCATTGTCGCGGAACGTATGATGCGCGCGGCGCGCGTCAGTTTCGGCGCCCGGCGGCAGCAAGTACGGGTTTTGCGTCGACAAAAACGAAGCGGCTATTATCGTTTCGCAGACAACATTCGGATAGTTCAAAATCGCTTCCACTATTATGCGGGACTGCCGCGGCGACAGCGGAAACTGCGTCATCATTACGCCGGTTTTGGAAAGCGTGTTGTCCGCTTCCAGCGCGTCCAGCATGTTCAACGTTTCAATTGCCGAAATAAGACCTTCGTGCCCGGGCGGCGATATAAAATCAAACTGCTCAAAATCGCGTATGCCTAAATCGGCCATGCGCAGAACAACCTCGCTTAAATCGGTGCGGTAGATTTCTTCCGGCGTAAACAGCGGGCGGCTTTCAAAGTCGCGCCGCGCGTACAGGCGGTAGCACGTCCCCGGCGCGGTGCGGCCCGCGCGGCCTTTACGCTGCGCGGCGGAAGCCTTGGATATAGGCCCTTCAACAAGGCTCGCGGTAAACGTCCGCGGATTGTAGAAATTCAGCTTGGAAAGCCCCGAATCCAGCACCGAGGTTATGCCGTCTATTGTTACGGACGTTTCGGCTATGTTGGTCGCTATGACCACTTTAATTTTACCCCAGGGCGCTTTTTCAAACACGCGCTCCTGTTCTTCCTTGCCAAGCCGCCCGTACAGCGGAACGATATGCGTCTTTCTGCCCGACGACGACGTGGTTATCAGCTGGGTGCAGTCTTTTATCATTTTCTCGCCAGGCAAAAATATCAGTATGTCCCCCTGGCGGCGTTCGGCTGTTATGCGGTTTATTATGTCCAGAATTTTATGCAGCAAAAGCTCGTTCTGCGCCTGCCCGGCGGACACAGGCGGCGGCGGGTCGTACACCAGCGTTACCGGATAATTTACCGCGTCAATCTTGACTATGGGACATTCGCCAAAATACGCGGAAAAAACGCCGGTGTTTATCGTCGCCGATGAGACAATCACTTTAAAGTCCGCGCGCGCTTCGAGGATGCGTTTCAGCAAGCCCAGTATAAAATCTATCGTTAGGCTGCGCTCGTGCGCTTCGTCCACAACCAGGCAGTCGTATTTTGAAAGATACGGGTCCAGCTTCATTTCCTGCAGCAGAATGCCGTCCGTCATTATTTTTATTTTTGTGGACGGCACCGTAAGGTCGGCAAAGCGCATTTTGTACCCGACCAGCCCCGGCAGTTTTTCGCCAAGCTGCCGCGCGATAAATTCGCTGATAGACAGCGCGGCTATGCGGCGCGGCTGCGTTACGCCAATCATGCCTGTTTTCGCAAAACCGGCCGCGTGCAGAATAACCGGAAGCTGCGTTGTTTTGCCGGAGCCGGTAGGGCTTTCCAGCACAACGACCTGATTCTCGCGCAGCGCCTGTAAAATTAACTCTTTGTGCTGATAGACAGGAAGTTCTGTATATTTCATGTATACACCTTGTTATGTTTATTATTTCGATATATCAATTTTATCGAGAATTTGCGTTATATATATTTGGTTGGGCGCGGTTGTTATTATTTTGTTTCTGCCGTCCGGTGTCTGCTCTTCAAAAATCTGTACAACCGGATACCGCGGGTCGTTGGGGTTCGAGTCCACAACCTGCGCTTTTTTGCCGCTGGAAAGCAGCACAAACTGGCCTATGGGGAACAGCGACAAACTGCGCACCATCGAGCTTAACACGCTTTCGTCGTACTGCTTGTTTTCGTTCCGCAGCAGGTTCAACATGCCGTGGTACCCGTCCTGCGCGTCCTTATACGGGCGCTTGGCGGTAATAGCCTCGTACGAACAGGCGACCGCGATTATTTTTGAATACAGGTCTATGCTGTTTTTGGTCAGCTTGTTCGGATAGCCGCTGCCGTTTTGCCGCTCGTGGTGTTCCAGCGCCGGCCTGCAGACGGACAGGGGAAAATCGTTTGCCCTGAGTATGTCGTAGCCTATTTTTGGATGCGTAAAAATAAGCTCCTGCTCTACCGGCGTAAGCGCGTCCCTTCCCAGATACACTTTGGGCGGAAGCTGCGTCATGCCGATTTCGTGCAGCAGCGCGGCGACGCCGAGTTCAATGAGTTTATGCATGGGCAGCTGCATCGACATGCCGATAACCAGCGAAACAATCGTGCTTTTAACCGCGTGCGACAATAAAAAACTTTCGTCATTTACTTCCGCGACATCCTTTTGCACCTGCAGCAGAAAGCGCCGGTTTTTTCCGATTTCGTCAATTATCTGCTTTACCTTCGCGGCGACATCGCTAAACCGTATCTGCTGTTTAATCGTAACATTTTCCAGCAAATTACCCGTCCATATCTGCACGTCAATGTAAAACTGCTCCGCCGTGGTTAGTTTTTCGGCGTCATTCTGCGTAAATTCGTGCGACTGTCTGGCCGCGCTCTGGTAGCCGGCTTTTATTTCACCCCGGCTGTACATGGCGTCAAACTTCCACGTTTTAAGCGCGTTTATTAAATTCGCCGTTATTTGCATTTCAGGCGAGGCCAGCATAAACGTGTCGTCCAAAAAAAGCGGCGCGGTAAAAAACTGCCCGGGCACAAGTTGATGTATTGTATATTTATTCATAAAATTTTTTCCGGTATATGCGGCGGCACAGAACAAGGCCGCCGCGTCCTCCGCGCTTACGCCTGCTCCAAACTTTTAGGTTTATGCTCTTTCGCCGCCGCGTCGCCGGCGCCATGAACGACATCCTGAACCGCGCACGCGCCGCCAGACGCGCACGCGCCGTCTGCCGCGCACGCGCCGTCTGCCGCGCACGCGCCGTCTGCCGCGCATACGCCGCTCGCCGCGCATGTATGCTTGTCAATCAGATTATCGACAGCGCCTTCGCCCCGGAAGCGCAAAACATTCACCATGAATATATTCAGTTTATTGACAATGTTCGGCGGCAGCAAGTTGCCGTCAACCTCGACCGACAAAACCGGATAGTTGCGCTCCCGCGCCCACGGCGAAAACAGGCCCTCTATAACGCGCCCAATAAGACACGCAAACGGCGATATATTCACAATGCCCGAATACCCGCTGTCCATAGCCGCCGCCGCCGCGCCGGACGAAACGGCGATTTCGGAATTCAGTTCGAGGTTTACAAAATGCTTCTGGGTGTATTCCATAATTTCGCGCATGTCGTGCGGCGTTTCGGGAATAAGCCCGGTCGATTTTAACGCGGCAAGCGTTTTCTTTTCTATCCGCGCTTTCCACCACATTTCGAGCTTCAGTTTTTGCAAATCGCGCCACGCGCCCTTTTTACGCAGTTTTATCAGTTTTTTAAGCGCGTATTCGCGGACAAAATCCAAATAATGAATCCACTCGGCAACGCCGGCGACCTTGACCACAATGCCGCGCTCGCTCATCAAATCAATCAATTCGCCAACGGCAAAGTCGTCGCGGCGGACATAAATCTCGCCGACAATCAGCACGCGCGGCATACTGGAAAGCGCGCGCTTCTGCGGGATTTTCCGCACATCCGCCGCGATACGCCGCAGTTCCCGCCCTGTCGCCGCCGGATTTTTTTCGACCACCGGCAGCATCGCGCGCCAGCTTGCGTCGTACGCTTTGACGGCGGCCGCGGGGTCGGCGGCGCACGCCTTGAGCGCGGTTTGAATGTCCTTTAGATAATCCGCGTATACCAGATTCCGCCACATTTCCTTGGCAAAACCCGGCCCAAGCTCGGTATACGAATTATCCGCCGATAAAATAAAAACGACCACGTTTTCCATGCGCAGGTCGCGGAATAAATTTTCGTAGAACACAAAATACTGGCCGGTACGGCAGGGGCCGGTCGTAATCGGCACAAACAGCATGTACAGCTCGTCCTTGCGGTATTCGGGGCTGTCGAAAAATTGCAGCGCACTGCCCATGACCAGATGGCTGGGAACGCACTCCTTGCCGGAAGCGTGCGCGCGGGCTATCTGCACCGTCTTCGCGGTCGCCACCGGCAGCGCGCGCGCGTTAATACCGATGCCCCGCAGCGCCGCGCCCACCAGTTCCGTAGAAATCGCGCCCATGTTGGACAGCAAAACTTTTATGCGCTTGTTATGCCGAATTTGCAGCGCTTCGCCTGTTTTGCTGTTACAGAGCGTCATATCGGACTGCCGAAAACTCCAGCCGTTGTCGTAGCGCTCCGCCTCGATAGCGGCCTTCTTTTCGCGGTAGCCGTCGATAATATCCAGAAACGCTTCCACGCGCGTATCAACGCCGGCATCCGCCGAGAGGGCATCCAGCTCCAAAATCAGACTCGGCTGTTGCCCCATCGCCCATTTAATGTAGTGCAGAATGAACGAATCTGGCGCACACGAAAAATTTGTTATATACGTTACATAAATGGTATCTTCGGTTTTGATAAAACTCGCCGACTTAACGTCCTGCTGGCCGTAGTACCAGTACATATTCGCAAAAATCTTGCTGTCTTCAAACGGCAGAATATCGAACGGGACGATGGAATACCCGCGCGTGGTAAACTTCCGCGGAATGCCCATGTTCGCTTCCGGCGTAAACGCATTGTACGGCCGCCCCAGAATAGCGATAACAGGACGGCTCGCCGCGCGCGCCTCTCGCAGCGCCTCCTGCCCCAGCTCTTTACACGCCGTAAAGTACGCGCGCTGCCGTTCGAGCGCCCGGGTAAACGCCGCGCGTGTTTCTTCCGCGCCGATGCCCAGCCGTTCGGTCATGACGGTAAACAATTCCAGCGCTTTTTCATCGCCAAACTTGAAGCTGACCACCAGCGGCAGAAAGCGGCTTTTATCAACCTCCGGGAAGGCTTTGTCTATGTAATACGGAAACGCCTGTGTTATCGGGCAGAAGTTCGCGTGAACGTCGCCCTCGTAACTGGGCATGTCACGGAAGTGCGGCAGAAAAACGTAATCCGCGCCTTTGTCAAGGCAATCCTGAACCGCCCCGTGCGCTATCTCCGCGGGGAAACAGTACGTCGACTCCGCGCGCGCCACACCTTCGTGCGCGACCTCGCTGGAAAGAAATGTTTTTATGCCCAATTCGTAAAAGAACCAGCTATACAGCGGGTACAAGGTATGAACGCTGAACGCCCGCGGAATGCCCACCGTATACGCGCGCCCCCCCGCGCGCGGGACTGCCTCGCCTGAGGGGGCGGCAAATTCCTCGAACAGCATGCGCTGCCGCCGCTCCACATAGTCGAAAACCGGCACGTCCTTAACCGCCTTCCGCATATTGGTGTACTTGTTGCATCTCCCGCCAAACATGTACTTGCTGCCGCCCACGTTCAATACCTGGATAGGGCAGCGGTTTTCGCACGCCTTGCAGGTAAACACGCTTTCGTACACAATATCGCGCGCCTGCAGCGCGGCAATATCCACCACTTTTTCCGCCAGCAGCCCTTCCTTGAACTTGCGGCCGGCAAGCAGCGCGACGCCAAAGCACCCCATAAGTTCCGGCGCGGGCGGAACCAGGATTTCCTTGTCCAGCATCATCGCGAACGCGAGCGGAACGGCCGGATTTTTCGCCACGCCGCCCTGCAAAAAGATTTTGCCGGTAATAGTCCGGTTGCCGACCACGCGGTTAAGGTAATTTGAAACAATGGAGCCGATAATGCCGGCCGTTATGTTTTCCTTGCTGGCGCCCTGTTGAACCGCCTTGCGAATATCCGAATTGATGAACGCCGAACAATGCTCGCCAAATTTAAGCGGCGCGTCCGCGTTCAGCGCGATGGGGCCTATGTCCTTGGCGCTGTGTATCGAAAGGTCGCCGGCGGCGCTCTCCTCCAAAAACGAGCCTGTTCCCGCGGAACACGCCTCGTTCATCGCGTAATCAATCGGCACGCCGTTTTTCAGCAAAACGTACTTCGCGTCCTGCCCGCCAATTTCAAAAATCGTTTCTACTTCAGAATCGAAAAACGTCGTTCCGGCGGCGTGCGCGATAATCTCGTTGTACACGCCCGCCGTCTCCAAAAAGACGCCCAGAATTTCGCGGGACGAGCCGGTTGTCGCCACAAGCCGGACATTCACGGCGCTTTCGCCGGTGTCGCGGACGACTTTCTCCTGAATAATACGCAGGCACTCTTTAAGCGCCTTTACCGGGTCGCCGTGCGTCCGCCCGTAGTGGCTGGCGACAACCGCGTTTGTTTCCATGTCAACAAGACACGCCTTCGTTGTCGTTGATCCGCCGTCCACCCCAAGGATATACGCCCGATTGGCGCGTACCTTCCCTTCAGTCTGCTCAAAAAAGCGCACTTTCCCCTGCCAATCCCGCAGCGCCGGCAGCGTTCCAAAGCGCACCACATTGGGCCGCAGGATTTTATCGTGCGCCGGCAGCGGGCTTCCGCTTTTACACGCGAGACTCGCCGCGCCCAGCGCCTCGAACACCGCCGCGCACTCCGGCACAATGAATTCAATATCCGGCGCTTTTTCTTTAATAAACCGCAAGATATGCCGGTTCAGCGTAATGCCGCCGGTCAGAACGACGCGCCCGCTGGTAACTTTCGCCCGTTTAAGAAAGTCGATGACTTTAACCGCCATAACATCGGAAAGCGACAGCACAATGTCGTCCTTTGTCGCCTCGCGCTTGTTGAGCCGGTGGGTGCAGTCACTTTTCATAAAAACCGAACAGCGGGTAGAAAGCGGGTACACCTGGGCGGTGTCCGGCACGGCGTTGACGTCAGCCAGCGTCATGTCCATACGCGCAAGCTGCTGTTTAAGGAATTCCCCCGTGCCCGAAGCGCATTTATTGCCGGAAAAATTGTTGATAATTTTGCCGGTATCGTCCAGCGAGTACACGATTAAATCCTCGCCGCCCATGCTGACAACCGCGTTCGGCGTTAGGCCGAGCAGCTTAAGCGCCGCCTCCACGCAAAGCGGTTCGAGCGTTCCCGCCACGTTAAACATAAAGCGCCCTTCATTGCCGGTAACCAGTGTTTTAAGCCCCGCGGGCACATTCCCAGACTGTATTAATTTATTGACTACGGAAGCAAAATCGCCCTCATGAGGCAACGCGCCGCTCCATGTAATTGTATTTTTGTTTAACAAAACCATTTTAAGGCTTGTTGAACCAATGTTGATACCAAGTGTTTCCATAAAACCAGTGTACCACGAAGCGGGGCCGATAGAATAGGGGACGGCGGCATTCCTACCGTGCGCCGTTACAAAAAACATTTTTCTAAGGCAACGCTGATTAACTCATGCGCGGCAATCTTGCTGCGTCTTTGGGCGCGCTTTTTCGCGCCAAAGCCTCGCCAAACACCCAGTTTGGCTACGTTTTGTCGCTTCAAATCGCATCCCAAATACTTGCAATCTTGCCTACCCCTAGTTAATCAGCGTTGCCCAAGGGGGCGGGTGCCTTGGGCCGGTATACCGCGTAAAGCCTGAAATCCGAAATCTGAAATCCGAAATCCAAAATGCCGATAATAGTAGCTATGTGGCGTAAGATTCAGGCGATTGTCGGGGCGTTGTGTATTGTGTTGTACGCGGGGGTCGCGTTCTGGGCTGGTTTCAGTGTGTACCGGTCGCTAAATAGGCATAAAACCCTTGCGGAGAAAGAATTCAAAGACCTGGCGGATTTTGCCGCTTCCGCGGGAGTGCTGGGTTTTACCGGGCAGAATTTCAGGGATGACATTGAAAGCGCGCTCGTGCAGGCGCAGACCTTGCAAGCGGCTATTTTTACGGGGCCGGACGGCCAGCTTGTCGCGCTTGAAAAAACCCGCGGCGCGCTGGTCTGGGACGGCGATATTCCGCGTTTTAGCGGCAATTTTGTGCTGTTTAGAAAGCCGTTTGGGACAACGCTGCGTGTTGAAGGGCTGCCGTCCGCGCGTATCGGCGCCGTTGCTTCCAGTGTCGATTACGACGCGCTGGTGCGGGTGCTTCGTACCGGCCTTTTCGCCGTGATGCTTGCTTCGGCGGCGGCGTTCGGCACGCTGATGCTGGGCTTTGTCCCCGCGCTGAACCGGGACGCTTCGCCGGACAGCGCGCCTGACGATGAAGCGGACGATGAAGCGGACGGCTCCATCTACGACGACACGGTGGCCTGGCCAGAAGAAGGCGGCGGGGACGCGGCGGAGACGGCGGCGGGGACGGCGGCCACAAGCGGCGCGGACGAGCCGGAGGATGCGGCAGGTGAAGCGGCGGAAGCGGCGCTGTTCGCGGAGTCCCCCGCCGTGCTGGACAGCGAGGCGGCGCTGTTTTCCGAGCCCGCGCCGGACGAAAAACCCGACATTCTTGCGGACGATGCCCTGTTCGACGGCGTGGACGGGCCGGACAGTGTTGAAGAGGCGCTGCCGTCCAGCCTGCCGGATTTAGACGACCTTCTGGAGCCTTTTGGCGAAATTCCCGCGGACGCGGAGGACGAGCCCGCGCCGGAGGACGAGGCGTTCGCGGCGCCGGAACTCGACGCGCTGCGGGACGGCGAGGACGCGGCCACGCTTCTTTCGGGAGACGCGCCGGCGGAAGCGGACGTACCTGAGCCGCCTGTCGAGGCGGATGGCGG
>JAITGR010000108.1 GCA_031280455.1 Spirochaetaceae bacterium | reverse complement strand
CTGGCCGGCGCGGAGCGCGTGTTCATGCTGATGGACACCGACGAGCAGGTGCCGGACACTGCCGCGGCGCGACCGGCGCGTCCGGCGGTCAAAGGCGACATACGCTTCAACAACGTGCGCTTTAGTTATGAAACCGGCGCATCCGGTAGGTGCGGCGCATCCGGCAAAAACGAAGTGCTGAAAGGGCTTTCATTTTCGGTAGCAGCCGGCCAGACCGCCGCGATAACCGGCCTTTCGGGCGCGGGCAAAACGACGGTTACCAACCTCATTTCGCGGCTGTGGGACATTGATTCGGGCGAAATACTGCTGGACGGCGCGGACATACGCACGCTGCCGCTGGACGAGCTGCGCCGCTGTGCGCTGCCGGTGCTGCAGGACGTGTTCTTGTTTTCGCTCTCCGTCGCAGAAAACATAAGCCTGGGGCTCCCGTTAAGCCGCGCCGAAATTGAGCAGGCGGCTCAGGCGGCGGCGGCGCACGAGTTTATCACGCGCCTGCCGGAAGGCTACGACACAATGCTCTCTGAAGGGGCGGCCAATATATCGCAGGGGCAGCGCCAGCTTATCAGTTTTGCCCGCGTTGTGGCGCATAACCCGCCCATTGTCATTCTGGACGAGGCGACCAGTTCGATTGATACCGAAACGGAGCACGCCGTCCAGCGGGGGCTGGCGCGGGTGCTGGCCGGCAGGACGTCTATCGTTATTGCCCACCGGCTTTCGACAATACGCGACGCCGAAACGATTCTGGTTATTGCCAACGGTGTTGTTGCCGAAGCGGGGACGCACGCGCATCTTGTTGAAAAAGGCGGCCTGTACGCCGGTTTGTATAAACTACAGTTTGAAGGCACGGCCAGTGCGTAAACAGGATATTGTGTATCATTTTTACATGTATATAGTTCTTGTATACATGTTTGCGCCGCCTTCGCCGCAGGCGCCGCCAGCTCTGCTGGCGCAGTCAGCTCTGCAGGCGCAGGCGCATAAAACGCCGTATCAGATTCCGTCTGATGTATATGTCGGCGATATAGGCAAACTGGTCTACCCGCTGGATGATTTTTTTCTGCATGTAAAAGATTCCGGCGCGCGCTGGGACGACGGCTATTCAGCTTCCGGCGTTACCATTCTTGCCGCCGAGCTTGACCGCGGCGGCAAGGCGCTTATCATCACGTTTCAGGCCTGGCGCGCGGGTCTTATCGTGCTGCCGGCGATAACGCTCGGCGGCGAGGAGCTTTCCGGTATCCATGTGCGGGTAAAGTCGGTGTTGGATATCAAGGACGTTTCGCTGGTGCTCGCGCCGCCGGAAAATCCGCTGCTTGCCCCCGGGTCGCTGTGGCTGCTCATTGCTGCCGTCTTTGCCGTGCTCGCGCCGCTGTGCATGCTGGCGTTTGCCTGCATGTACGGAAAATCTATATACAAAGCAATTGTCGAAAACGCAAAAATAGACAAGCCCCGCCGCGTTGTTCTGCGCAACATAAAAAAATACCGCCGGAATATGGAAAAAGGCAGCATCAGCGCGGGCGAATTTCTTGCCGCGCTCTGCCGAGATTTCCGCGCGTTTATCAGTATTTTACACGCGGTTGAATGTGATGCGCTCACGTCCGCCGAGTTCAGGTTTTTGGACATAGCCGGAAGCGGGCGGCTTGCACGGCTTTTGCGCGAGGCGGACGCGCTGCGTTTTAGCGGCAGCCCCCCGCCCAAAGAAGCGGCGCTGCGGTTTGCCGGCGACATTGTTCTGGAGGTCGATACCCAGTGCGAAAACGTCCGCGCCGGACGGCGGCGGGACGGGGAGGGCGCGCGGTGAATATCGGGTTTACCAGGCCGCTGGTGTTTTTTGCCGCGCTGGCCGCGCCGGTGCTGGTTATGATTTTCCGGCGGTTTTTTATTGACGTGTTCACGCTGAACCTGCCGCTCGGCGCGCCCGGGGGAGCGTCGTTCAAGCAGCCGTGGACGCGCGCGAGTTTTCAGAAAACGGCGCTGGTCATGGAGCTTGCCGGCGTGTTTGCGCTGCTCTGCGCCGCCGCCGGCCCCCGGATTATTTCGCGCCAGGTTGTCTACCTTGACCGCGGGGCCGAGGTGCTGTTTGTGCTGGATTGCAGCCCGAGCATGGCGGCGCTCGATATGGCCGGTAAAAGCCGTTTCGACATCTCCCGCGCGCTTATCGAGACATTTGCGCGGGAACGGCCGGCGGACGCGATTGGGCTTGCGGGGCTCGGCAGCGACGCGGTGCTGCTGATTCCGCCGACGACCGACCGCGCCGCGTTGTTTGCGCGGCTGGAAAATCTGCACCTGGGCGAGTTTGGCGACGGCACGGCGCTGGGTATGGGGATTGCGGTTGCGGCGTTGCACTTGTCCGCGTCCGCGGCGCAGGGCAAGGCCGTGGTGCTGATAACGGACGGCGAAAACAATGCCGGCGCGGTGCACCCCGAAACGGCGGCGGCGGTCTTGCGCGAAAGTTCGCCCCGCGCCCGCTTTTTTGTTATCGCGGTCGGTACCTCAGGCGAAGTGCCGGTTGACTACACCGACCCCAAAACCGGCGTCAGGCGCAGCGGCAGTTTTCAGTCCCGCTATGACGAAGAAAACCTAAAGCGGCTGGCGGAATCGGGCGGCGGGATTTTTTTAAGCGCGCCGTCTTCCCAAGCGCTGGAGGCGGCGTTTTCGACCTTGAATAGCGAAGAAATATACGTGAGCCGCTCGGCGATTACCGAACGTTCCCGCCCGATACATGCTCCGTTTATTGCGGCGGCGCTGGTGCTGCTGTGCCTTCCGTATTTTTGGCGCAAGTTATTTTTGGGGGCTTTTTTATGAATACGTTTTTAATTCAGTATTTTGAAAAGCCGTACATGCTTAAACTATTGGTGTGTATTCCGTGTATCATCTGTATTTTGATATATCATTTTTACCGCCGCTATCCGGTTATAAAAAAAATGCTTTTGCGTAAGGGCGCGCTGATAAACACTGGTGGTGCGGCGGGGCCGCCGGCGCTGCCGCCGCGCTATGTTTTTTCGGCGCTGTTTTTTGTGGTGTTTGTGTTCTGTGCAATACTCGCCCTCGCCTCTCCGCGTATGGGAAAACGCCATATACGGGAATTCCGGCGGGGCGCGGACATTGTGCTGGCGTACGATGTATCCCAAAGCATGAACGCGCGCGACGCGGGTCGGCGGGGGGGGGATGGTCTGCAATCGCCGCTGGAGCGCGCGCTGTATTTGGGCGGCGAGCTGGTGCTCTCTTCGCTGGAAGACGGCGCCGCGCGGGGGCGGGAGGTGGTTATGCCGGCGGATATTCACATCCGCTTTGCGCTCGCGTCCGGCAAGGGCCGGGCGTATCTGGCGGTTCCGCTGACATCGGACGCGGAGGCGGTGTTGTCCATGCTTTCCGCGCTTTCTTCCGGTGTTATAAGCGCGCGGGGTACCAATCTGGAAAATCTGCTGGACGCGGCGTCCCGCGCGTTTACCGGCAATTTTGCGACGGAAAAGATAATCATTCTGTTCTCTGACGGCGAGGCGCTCGGCGGGTCGCTGCAGCAGGCGGCGGAACGGACAAAAAACGACGGCATCGTTTTGTACACGGTCGGTCTGGGGAGTGCGGAGGGTACGCCGCTCGACATGGAGGGGACGGAGCCAGTTACCAGTTTTTTGCACAGCGAAACGTTGTCTCAGGCGGCGTTGATTAGCGGCGGGCGGTATATCGACGGGAACGGGCGGAGTGCGCGCGAGCAATTGGTGCGTATCGCGGGCGAAAGCGGGAAGGCGTCGTGGAATTACCGCGAAGAGGCTGTTCCGGTCTGGCATATTTTTTTGATGGCGGCGCTGGCGGCGCTGCTGGTGTCGCGGCTGTGCGGCAAACGTATCCGGATGCGGGGAACCGGCGTGGGCGTTGCGCCGCTGGCCTAAAAAATCAGAACGCATACGTAAGCGCTGCCGGTGTCGCGGATGATATTCGCCGCGCCTCAATAGACAATGCAGATAATGCCATTACCGCGTCCTCCCCGTTTCAAGAAAGCCGACAGTGAATACGCCTTCGGGAACCGGGTCGTCGTATGTAGTTGCTCCTTACGAATAGGATTAGGCGCGCAAAGGGCAGGAAAAAAGAGCCGGATACAAAAACGCCGCAAAAGCCTCGCGGCTTGTTCCTTCAGTACCTCCATCAGCTTCTTC
>JAITGR010000107.1 GCA_031280455.1 Spirochaetaceae bacterium | reverse complement strand
TTTGTGTCGTTCCGCTACAACCCGGGCAGCAAGAAACTGGGCAACGCGATAATCGGCAACCCGCTGGAGGCAAAATACGGCCTCACCCTGGAGCAGCTGCTGATCGCCTACCCCCAGGCGGCACAACGCGGCGCGCGCCGCTTCGGCCTGCACACCATGGTCGCCTCCAACGAACTGAACGCCGGTTACCATATAGAGACCGCCGCGCTGCTTTTTCAGACTGCGGTAGACATACAAAAAACGTGCGGCATCAAACTTGAATGCATAAACATAGGCGGCGGCATCGGCATACCATACACACTCGACGCCGCGCCGCTCGACTACCACGCACTCGCGCGGGGCATAAAAGAACGCTGCGACGCGATACTGCGGCCCGCCGGCCTTGGCGGAGTGCGTCTGCGCGCCGAGTGGGGCCGCGTGATTACCGGCCCGTACGGCTGGCTCGTAAGCCGCGCGATACACAAAAAAGAAATCTACAAAAAATACATCGGCCTTGACGCCTGCATGGCCGACCTAATGAGGCCGGCGCTGTACGGCGCGTACCACCACATTACTGTGGCCGGCAAAGAAAGCGCGGCGGAAACAGAACGCTATGACGTAGTCGGCAGCCTTTGCGAAAACAACGATAAATTCGCCGTTGACCGGCCGCTGCCCAACATTGAAACCGGCGAAAAAACCGGCGACCTCATCGTTATACACGATGCCGGCGCGCACGGGCGGGCCATGGGCTTTAACTATAACGGCAAACTGCGCCCGGGCGAACTTTTGCTGCGCGAAACCGGCGAAGTTGTGTGCATACGCCGCAAAGAAACGCTGGACGACTACTTTGCGACCCTGGCTGGTTTCGAGCCGCCGGCTTTGTAGGCGATCCGTTGTAAAGGAAACAAAATTGAAAAAAATAGCAGTACTAGGCGCGAGCGGCTCTATCGGCACCAGCGCTATTGACGTAATCCGGCGCTGCCGCGATGTCTTTGAGCCGGTATTGTTCAGCGTGAACAAAAACACCGCCGCCCTCCAGACCCTGGCCGGCGAGTTCCCCGGCGCGGCCTTCGCGGTAGAAAGCGCGCCGCCGTCCGCTGCCAAACCAGGCTTTTTCACCGGAGACGGCGCCGTTTTACGCGCGCTGGAGGCTGTAAAACCGGACATAGCGGTAAACGGCATCGGCGGCTCGGCAGGACTTTTACCCTCGCTAAAAGCCGTGGAACTGGGCATAAGCCTCGCGCTGGCGAACAAGGAATCGGTCGTTATGGCCTGGGAACTCCTTACAGAGCGCGCGGAAAAAACCGGCGCGGCACTCGTCCCCGTCGACTCCGAATGTTCCGCAATATTCAACCTTATCGCGCGCTGGGGGCGGGAAAACATCGACCGGATAATACTCACCGCGTCCGGCGGCCCGTTTCGGACTACAGAAGCCGAAAAACTCGCGGCCGTAACGGCGGAAGACGCGCTCCAGCACCCGACATGGAAAATGGGGGCAAAAATCACGCTGGATTCGGCGACACTGGCAAACAAAGGGCTGGAACTCATCCAGATTTCAAAAATAACCGGCGTGGACGTCAGCCGCATCGACGTTTCGGTACATCCGCAGAGTGTTGTTCATTCTATGATAAGCACGATAGACGGCGCGGTGTACGCGGCACTCTCGCTGCCCGATATGCGTCTGCCGATACACCAGGCGCTGCACTACCCGTCGCTCGCGCCGTCTCCCTGGGGCAGAATGAATTTTGACGCGCGGACGGCGCCGCCGCTGGCGCTGGAGTTTGAAACGCCGGACACGCGCAAATTTCCCATGCTCGACCTGGCCTACCATGCCGCGCGGCAGGGAGGCTTTTATCCGGTGTGCTATAACGCGGCAAACGAAGCCGCCGGAGAACGGTTTTTTGCCGGCGACATAGCCTTTGTTGACATACCCAAAATAGCCGCGCGCGTTTTGGAACGGGATTGGAGCGCCGGAGAAACCGAAACGCGCACTATAGAAGCGGTTTTGGACGCGGACACCCGCGCGCGCGCCGCCGCAAACGAGGTTGTATTTTGATACTAAAATTTATTTGGGGCCTTGTAGGTCTTGGCGTTGTGGTTTTTGTGCACGAACTGGGGCATTTCATCATGGCCCGCCTTGCCGGCATCGATGTTGTCGCGTTTTCGCTGGGGTGGGGGCCGCCGGTTCTGCACAAGCGCATTGGCGGCGTTGACTACCGCCTGGGGGCCTTCCCCGTCGGCGGCTACTGCGCGATGAAAGGCGACGGCGATTATGAAAAAGTCTGGCGGGACAGAAAAGACGGCCAGCCGCCGGAAGCCGGTACCTACTACGGCGTGAGCGCCCCCCGCCGCATACTCGCCGCCGCAGGCGGTCCCCTGTTCAACCTTATTTTCGCGGTCATTGCGCTAAGCGTCATTAGCGCCGGCGGGCGCGAGATAAAAACACTTGCCAACCGCATCGTGCTGCAAAAAGACATAAGCGGCCAAAGCTATCCGGCAGACCGCGCGGGGCTGGAAACCGGCGACTACATCATCGCCGTCAACGGCAAAAAAACAGAAACATCGCAAGACGTGCAGAAAATAGTCGCTTCGAGCGCGAAAAAGCCGCTTTTATTCACGATTATGCGCGACGGTGCCGAAATGCAAATGCGTGTCGAACCCAGCCTGGAAAAAAGCACCGGCGCGGGGAAAATCGGCGTGTACTTTTGGAGCGAGCCCGTTATAGAAACACTCGCCGCCGGCGGCCCCGCAGAGCAGGCTGGCCTTTTACCTGGCGACAAAATCCTCCGCTGGGGCGGCGAAGACGTGCCATATTCGGCGGCAGTGTACAAAATCTACGCGCGCGCGGACATCCCCGCCGTTATTCCCGTTGAATACGAGCGGGCCGGAGACGTGCACACAACGGAAATAGCAAACACGGGAGAAAACGGCAGCTTTGGAATAGGCTGGCCGTACATAGTACACAAAACGCCCCCCCCCGGCTTTTTCGGCGCAATCGCGCACGGAGCGACGCTCGCGGTCGAAGTTTTTGTCGTTTCGGCACGTTCGCTGGGACTATTGTTCCAGGGCATAGACCTAACCAAAGCAATTTCCGGCCCCGTACGCATCAGCTACATAGCCGGCGACATTTTAACGGAAAATCTTTCGGGCGACGGCCTCTCGGCGGCACTGCAAGATTTTTTCGAGTTCCTGGCACTCATTTCCATAGCCCTCGCGCTTATGAACCTACTCCCGCTGCCAATTTTAGACGGCGGCGCGATAGTCCTCTTTCTGGCAGAAATCGCAACCAGAAAACTCTCCCCGCCCAGATTCGTCGCGGCACTGCAAATGATCGGTGTCGTACTAATCGCCGCACTCATGCTGCTGGCAGTCTACGGCGATATTATGTTCTTTTTCCGCAAATAAGGGCGCATGGCCGGGTGTCTGCCGTAAAAACGGTTGTCCGGAGCCTGTGGCGGATAACGGGTGTGTTGTGTGCTTCCCAAGCGCCCTTTTTTACGAACGTGGTTTTATCGTTGCCGCATACAGACTGTTGACAAGCCCCAGCACGGCGGAAATAGTAAACAAAAGTTCTATACCAGCCTCTTTCCAGATAAGACCGCCCAACAGCGCGATGAATATAGAAATAACGTGATTCAGCGATATGCCGGTGGACAACGTTGCCGTAATTTCTTCCTGACTGTCCGCAAGCGACTGCACGTAGACATTTGTCGCCATGCTGCCGAGCGTAAGAATCGCGTCGAGAATATAATTTACGCATACAACAATAAATGCTATATGCAGGGGAAATATACGGTGCGAAAACCCGTACAGCACACACACGGCAATAAGAATGAGCGTATCAGCAACCATAACCTTCTTGTAGCCAAGATAATCTATCAGGCGGCCGATAAGCGGCGAAAACAACATGCCAAAACCCGCCGCCGCCGCGAGCAGCGTGGCAATCAGACTCGTCGGCGCGTTGTATTCACGAATAAGAACCATGGGCGCAAACGTAAAAAACACCTGCTTACGCGCGCCGTAAAATACCTCCAGCATGTAGTACGTAAAAAATTTACGCTTAAAATAAAACCTGCGCCGCCGCACCGCCGCGGCGCTTTCTTTTACAGCCAGCGACACAAGCGCCGCGCAGACCATCAGCGCGCTGGATACGGCAAAAACCACCCGAAACTGCGCCGTGTCGGTTCTGGCGT
>JAITGR010000187.1 GCA_031280455.1 Spirochaetaceae bacterium | reverse complement strand
ATAGGAGCGATGGTGCTGCGCGGGCTTACTCCCGACGGGAAGGCCTTTATTTTTAGCGGGCGCATGGCGGTAAAGATTGTCGCGATGGTCGAGCGCGCCGGCGTGCGCTCGCTGTTCTGCCATGGCGCGGTGAGCGCCGCGGCGGCCCGGCGGGCGCACGACGCGGGCATAACGCTGGCGGGATTTCTTCGGCAAGGCTCTATGAACATTTACACGCACAGCGGGCGGATTGTGTAGGGTTGTAAAGGCGCGGCGGCCAGACAAAAGAAAAGCCCCGGCAGTACACCGGGGCTTTTACATTTTTTAGGAGGTTTAAGTTCTCGTGATTGCCGCCGCCGCGACCAGCGCCGGCAATCACTTTATAAACGATTTCGGCGCGAAAAGGTTACACCCGCTCGCTTCAGAGCCTGTTGCAAAAGTCGGTTACTGCGAACCTTCGGTTCGATGCAACAGGCTCTTGCTGTTTCTCAGGCTAAAGCCTTACGAAACATGCGATTTTAAGAGGTTGCTGTTACAAAACTGAAGTTTTGCAACAGCCTCTTCATTTAACATTCGGGTTGCGAATGACCGCCTGCGCGCCGGCAAGCCGCGCTACCGGAACACGGAACGGCGAACAGGAAACGTAGTTCAAACCGGCGCGGTAGCAAAAATCTACCGTACGCGGGTCGCCGCCATGCTCGCCGCAAATACCGATTTTCAGGTCCGCCTTCGTCGCGCGGCCTTCCTTTATAGCGAAGCGCATCAACTCGCCTACCCCGCCCTCGTCTACCGACTTAAACGGGTCAATGTCCAGCACCTTTTTATCCAGGTACGCCTGGACAAATGAACCAACATCGTCGCGGCTAAAAGCGAATGTCATTTGCGTAAGGTCGTTCGTGCCAAAACTGTAAAAATCCGCGTACTGCGCGATACGCGCCGATGTTATGGCGGCACGCGGAACCTCAATCATCGTGCCGATACGAATAGGAATTTTCACCCCCGCTTTTTCCATAACGCGCTTTATCGCGGCCTCGGCAATAGGCCGGATAAATTTCAACTCGCGGTGGCTCATAACAATGGGTATCATAATTTCGGGGTGAACGCTGATTTTCTTTTTAAGACAATCCGCCGCCGCCAGCGCGATGGCCTCAACCTGCATCTCGTAAATTTCGGGGTAGGTAACCGCCAAACGGCAGCCGCGGTGCCCGAGCATGGGATTTGACTCGCGCAGTTTTTCGATTTTAGGCTGAAGGATTTTCGCGGTAACTTTGAGGTGGCCGGCGAGCTCGTCAATCTCCGCTTTTGTATGCGGAAGGAACTCGTGCAGCGGCGGGTCAAGCAGCCGTATTGTTACCGGCTTGCCGTTCATCGCCTTGAATATGCCGGAAAAATCCCGTTTTTGCAGCGGCAGTATCTTTTTAAGCGCGGCCTTGCGCTCTTCAACCGTGTCGGAAAGAATCATCGCGCGAAAGTGAATCAGTTTTTCTTTTTCAAAGAACATGTGTTCGGTCCGGCACAAACCCACGCCGTCCGCGCCGAATTCAAACGCGCGCTTGGCGTCGCCCGGCTGGTCGGCGTTAGCGCGGATTTTGAAGCCCTCAACCATGCCGCGCTTTGTTTTTTCGCGCACCTCGTCGCACCAGCCCAGGAATATTTGCATGTCGTTGGGGATTTTGTTATGCTGAATAAGCGGTAGCGCCTGGCCGTATATCGCGCCGGAAGAACCGTCAATCGTTATCCAGTCGCCTTCCTTAAAGACCCGCTTGCCGACGACCATTTTTTTGCCCTGGACGCTTACCTCGTGCGCGCCGGCGACACACGGCGTACCCATACCGCGCGCGACAACAGCCGCGTGGCTGGTCATGCCGCCGGTCGATGTAAGAATACCCTGCGAAACAATCATGCCGCCTATATCTTCAGGACTTGTCTCCTGCCTGACCAGCAGCACTTTTTCGCCGTCCGCGTGCCACGCCTCCGCGTCGGCGGCGCTAAACACAATGCGCCCGCACGCGGCCCCCGGCGAAGCGTTCAAACCCCGCGCGATGATTTCGGCGGCGGCCCTGGCCCTGGCGTCAATCATGGGGTGCAGCAACTGGTCGATGTGGTCAGGCTCGACACGCAAAATAGCGGTCTGCTTATCAATAAGCCCTTCTTTAACCATATCCAGCGCGCATTTTATCGCCGCCGCCCCCGCGCGTTTGGCGTTGCGCGTTTGCAGCAAATACAGCGTCCCCTGCTGAATGGTAAATTCAATGTCCTGCATATCACGGAAGTGCATCTCCAGCGTATTTTTAATTTTGACAAGCTGTTCGTACACCTTGGGGTCTTTTTTTTCGAGCTGCGAAAGTTTTTGCGGCGTACGAATACCGGCGACAACATCCTCGCCCTGCGCGTTCATCAAATACTCGCCGTAAAATTTCTTCTCGCCGGTAGAAGGGTCGCGGCTAAAACAAACGCCCGTCCCGGAATCCTCGCCCCAGTTGCCAAACACCATAGACTGAACGTTAACCGCCGTCCCCTTCAAATTGCGAATCTGGTACAGGTCGCGGTATGTGATAGCGCGGTCGTTATTCCAGGAGCCAAAAACCGCGGTGATCGCGCCCCACATCTGGTCGACGGGATTCTGCGGAAAGTCAATTTTCTTTGTCTTTTTGACAATTTTCTTGTATTCGCCAACCAGAACCTGCAAGTCCGCCGCGGAAAGCGCGGTGTCTTCTTTAACCTTTTTCTGGTCTTTCAGCAATTTAAGCGCGTGTTCAAAATCTTCCGATGGAATCCCCATAACAACATTGCCGTACATTTGGATAAAACGGCGGTACGCGTCCCAGGCAAAACGCGGATTCTGCGTTTTGGCGGCAAGCCCCACAACAGCCCGGTCATTCATGCCAAGGTTAAGAATAGTATCCATCATGCCCGGCATAGAAACAGCCGCGCCGGAACGCACAGACACCAAAAGCGGGTCGTTCGCGTCGCCCAGTTTTTTTCCCATTAGCTTTTCCAGCCTGCCTAGATTAGCGGCAACCTCGTCTTTAAGCTCTTTTGAGTATTTTTCGCCATTCGCGTAGTATTGGGCGCACACTTCGGTAGAAATAGTAAACCCCGGGGGAACCGGAATACCAAGATTTGTCATTTCGGCAAGATTCGCGCCCTTTCCGCCGAGAAGCTCCTTCATTTTCGCGTCTCCGTCGGCCTTACCCTCGCCAAAAAAGAACACATTTTTTGTAGCCATAAAATCCTCCATCAAGATGCCGCATCATACCCCCATTCCGGCCTATTGGTCAATCACGGCTGGGGTTTCTGCCCGCCGCGCCTGCCCGCCGCGGGCGGGTTGCGCGCGCGTGGTTGCCAGTTGTCAGTTGTCAGTTGTCGGTTGTCGGTTGCCGGTTGTCGGTTGTCAGTTGTCGGTTGCCGGTTGTCGGTTGTCAGTTGTCGGTTGTCGGTTGTCGGTTTTTACGCCGCCATATCGGAGCAAACCAGACGTGCTGGCTTACGCCGAAATATCGGCATAATTCGCGCACATTCGTGGATTTTTTCTTTCTCAATTCTCAATTTTCATTTAATCAGCGCTTCCTTAACACGCAAGGCGGTATTTGCTAGGATATACGGGATATATCGTAGGCACTGTACCTTCGGCATATCGTTAAGGAGTAATTAAATGGAATACGAAGCTGTACAGGCGGGGTTTTTCTCAATTCTTCCCCCGCTTATAGCAATTGTGCTTGCGCTCATCACAAAAGAAGTGATTTTTTCGCTGGTACTCGGCATATTTTCCGGCACCATTATTTACGGCGTGTTTACAGGCGGCGGCGTTACGGCAATATGTACCAGCACGGTCGAGGTTATGATACGCAATGTAAGCGCGAACGCC
>JAITGR010000149.1 GCA_031280455.1 Spirochaetaceae bacterium | reverse complement strand
TTAGACCCGAATAACGAGGAGTTGCTGAAGGACTTTTTTAGTGAAGCCCAGATGCAGGTTGAAACGCTCGAACAGAATATACTGGTGCTGGAAACAGAAAGCGGTAACCGCGATGCCGTTGACGAGATTTTCCGCGCCGCGCACACCTTAAAAGGGGGGGCGGCTACCGTCGAAATGATGGAGTTGTCGCACTTTACCCACCTGGTTGAAGACGTGCTGGACGCTATCCGCTCCGACCAGGTGCCGGTCAACGAAGATGTCGTTGATGTGCTGTTGTCCGCCATTGACGTTGTTAAGGCCATGCTGGAAAAACGCATGGAAGGCGCGGTGTACCAGGAAAATACCAAAGCCATAGAAGGCCGTCTTTCGGCATTAATGCCGGCAGGCGGCGGCGGTAAAACGCCCCCCGCCAAGGCGCCCGCGGGGACGCCCGCCGCCAAAGCAGCCCCCAAGCCGGCGGCCCCGTCGTTTGCCGTAACCCCCGCCGCCGCCGGAGCCGTCGAGGAAGCCGGCCCCGTTACAGAAAACGAAATACTGGAAATGCTGGATGCCGCGGACGGCTACCAAAGCGTGTTCCGTGTGTCGGTTAAATTTGACGAAAGCAGCCTTATGAACACTGTCGGCGGCATTCAGGTGTACGCATCGCTTAAAAGCATGGGGACCGTGCTTAAAACAACGCCGGATTTTGACGCGCTGTACGGCGATACGTTTTTTCCGGTGGTCGATTACTTTATAGCAACCAACGAGCCTGCCGAAAATTTGCGCAAGTACGTGGTTCTGCCCGACGTTTCGCTGGACGCGGCGGTTACCGACATAAAAACCCTGCTGCCCGCCGACCTGCCGCAAGAAGCGGCGGCCGCCACGGCGGAAGCAGCCGCGCCGGAGGCAGCCGCGCCGGAGGCAGCCGGTGCCGCGGCCCCCGCGGCGGCGCCTGCGGCGAGCGAGCCGGCAAAAGCCGCCGCCGCGTCAGCAGACGCGAAAAAAGCCGGCAAGGAGGCCGGTTCCATACTCCGCGTCGATTCAAAACGCATCGACGACCTGCTCAATCTGGTGTCGGAGACCGTCATTACCAAGGCCACCTTCAACCAAATAACCTACCATTTTAACGATTTAACCATGGAGTTCCACGCGCTGGGGGCGAAATTCCGCGAGCGGCTAAAAAACCTTTTCGACAAAATTCCCGAATACGTGGACGCGGAGCTTGCCGGACGCTCGGCCAAAGACATTCGCAAGGCAATAACCGAAGAATTTTCGGACATGTTCACGATTTTTGACGGGTACGAAACCTCGTTCAAAAACAGCATGGTCAAGTTCCGTTCAACAAGCCAAAACCTGGGGCGCATAACCGGCGAATTGCAGGAAGGCGTCATGCGTATCCGCATGGTGCCGATAAGCCAAATATTCAGCCGCTTCCCGCGTCTGGTGCGCGACCTTTCAAAAACCCTCGCCAAAAAAATCAACCTGGTTATAGAAGGCGAGGAAACGGAACTGGACAAGTCTGTCATAGAAGACCTGCTCGACCCGATAATGCACTCGGTACGCAACTCCATAGACCACGGCATCGAAAGCCCCGCCGTCCGCGCGGCAGCCGGCAAGCCGGAAGAAGGGCGCGTACTGCTGAAAGCCGCCAACGAAGGCAACATGATTGTCATCGAAATCAGCGACGACGGCAAAGGCATAGATGTTGAGGCGGTCAAAGCGAAAGCCGTCGAGCGCGGCCTCATTCACCCCAACAAACTGATTAGCGACATAGAAGCCTTTAATCTGATATTCGAGCCGGGTTTTTCCACCGCTAAAACCATAACCAGCATTTCTGGCCGCGGCGTCGGGCTGGATGTGGTAAAGCGCCAGATTGAAAAACTAAACGGCACCGTAACTGTTCAGTCCGAAAAAGGGCGCGGCACCAAATTCATCATCAAACTGCCGCTTACCCTGGCGATAATCCAGGGGCTCCTGGTGCGCGTCGGGCCTGAAATTTACTCCATACCCATAACGAGCGTTATAGAAAGCGTACGCATAAAGCCGCACGAAATTAAAATGATAGACAATAACGAAGTGTTTAACATTCGCAACGACGTGCTTTCGCTCTTGCGGCTCGACCGCCTGTTCGGTATACCCACGCAGAACAAAACGGAGTACAATTTTATCGTTATTGTCGGCACGGCGGAAAAGAAAATGGGTTTTATGGTTGACAGTCTGATTGGCGAGGAAGACGTGGTTATAAAGCCGCTGCGCGACCAGTACACCAATTCGCCGGGCATAGCCGGCGCGTCCATTCTGGGCGACGGTTCGGTGTCGCTGATTATTGATGTGGGGCAACTGTTGGAGCTTGGGCTGCACAAAGAAATGGAAAACCGGAAGTTCCGGGAATTCGCGGTTGGACGGGAGTAAGCGCTATGGAAACGCTGGATTTAGCACAGATAAACACCGATTTGCACGAAAAGCTGGAGCGGGTCGAAAATGTCGACTTCAAAATGGTAACGTTTTCGCTTTCCGGGAAGGATTATGGCATTGATATAATGAACGTCAAAGAAATTGCCAAGGCGGATAAATTTACATTCGTGCCGAATGCCGCCGGTTTTGTGCGCGGCGTGTACAATTTGCGCGGCGACATTATTCCGATTATCGACCTGCGGACGTTTTTTCATTTGACGGTGACGAAGCGGGCGCTGGAAGACGACCAGAACGAAAACATGCTCATTCTGAAAATCGACGACCATGTATACGGTATTATTGTTGATAAAATAGATAAAGTTGTCGGCATTAACCAGGAGTCGATTCAGCCGCCGCACCCGATTTTTGGCGATATTAACATTAAGTACATTTCCGGCGTTGTTGAAAAAGAGGGCGCGTTGTACATCATTCTGGACGTGGTGCGTATTTTCTCGCCGCGTGAACAGTCCGAAGAAGACGCGCGCGTCCAAAGTGAAGCGCAGAGCGCGGCGTATTTTGAGCAGATGGCGGCGGCTATGCAGGCGGGCGCTTTCGCGCAGCAGGCGGCGGGCGGCGCGGCATCAGCAGGGCTGCTTGCCGCGGCCGCCGCGGTTGCGGGCTCCGCGCCGCCGGCGGACAATGTTCTGGGCTTTATCAAGGAGCAGCTTGCCGCGCTCCGCCGCTTCTACCCGTCGCCGGTAAATGAGGACTGGATAAAGCGCCGCTTTACCAGTTGGCAGGCCGCCCGTTCCGCCGCCGACACGCAGTTAAAGACCAGCGGCGACGCGGACGCCTATCTGGAAACGTTTTTTTCAAGTTTTAGCGGGCGGCTGTGGAGCGACGATTACGCATACGCGGTTAAGAACGCGCTGCCCGAGAACAGCGCCTCGCAGATAAACGCCTGGAACGCCGGCTGCGGGCGCGGCCTTGAAACATACTGTCTTGCATGTATTCTTAAAATGCGCTATCCTAATGCCAGAATAAAGGTGTGGGCGAACGACAACGACATTATGGCCATTGCCAACGCTCCGAATATAACGTTTGACCTTTCCGAGGTACCGCCGTTTTGCCAGGCGTTTCTGGTAAAAGGGACATCTGGTTTCGCCTTCGGGCCTATGATTAAGGACTCAATTGTTTTTGAGTACCATGATATATGCAACGAAAACGCGCTGCCGGACCTGGACGTGGTGTTCATACGCGATACTTTGTCGTTTTTACAGCCGAAAGGCCAGGAAAAAGTATTGCAGGAAATATCCGAGCGCCTAAAGCAAGGCGGGGCGGTCTTTTTGGGTCAAAACGAAAAAATGTTCGGGTCGCAGTGGCTGCCGGCGGGCAAAGAACCGGCGGCGGCATTTATAAAGGCCTAGCGTCAGCCGGCGCGGTTTTCCGGTAGTTGAAGCCCGCAAATGATTGCGGCCATGTGGCGGCAAAGAAAGCGCGGGGGCGTTTTCAAAAAAAGAGACGGAATGGCGGGGGCGTCAAACCGTAAAATAAGGAGCGAAGTCATGCGAGTGGAGTATATCAACCCGTTTGTGGAATCGGCGTACAATGTACTAAAGGAAGTGTTAAACGGCAGCGATGTAAAACGCGGCGATTTGTACCTTAAAAATTCCTCAATGAAGATAATGGGGGTTGCGGCGCTTGTCGGGCTGGCCGGCGATGTTGAAGGCCGCGTCATGTTCGACATGACAAAGGAGACGGCGCTTAAAGTAGCCGGTTCTATGAATGGCGGCGAAACGTTTAAGACGCTGGACGAAATGGCGAAGGCGACCATAACGGAGCTTGCCAACATGATTACCGCCCAGGCGGTATCGAAGCTGCACGAATTGGGTTTTACCTTCGACCTGACGCCGCCGGCGCTGTTTTCCGGCGAAAACATGGAGATAGCCAACACGCTGCAAGTGGAGGCGCTCATTGTTCCCATGGAATTGACCAACATTGGAACAATAGAAGTAAACGTCGTCGTGCGGGAACGCCAGTAAAATCGGCGCGGTGTGACAAACAGCCGTCGCATGGCGGCTTTGGGGCGGTTAGCTCAGTTGGTTAGAGCGCCAGTATGACACGCTGGAGGCCACAAGTTCGATTCTTGTATCGCCCAACAATACGCCGGACGCGCCGGTGGACAGGCTCGTACAGCCGGCCTGTCCCGCGCGCGAGGGAATATGCACAAGAGGTATAATTTATGGTTCGTGGAGTTGACATAGCCAAAGGGACGTATTTACTGCAAAAAGGCCAGCCCTTTGTTGTTGTTGAACGTGAGTTTCACACGCCGGGCAAAGGCACGGCAATAGCGCGGGTAAAAATGAAAAGCCTTAAAGACGGCTCGGTGCTGACGCTGACCATACCCACGCAGCAGGAAGTAGAGGATGCCACGGTCGATGTGCGCAACTGCCAGTTTCAGTATTCCGACCAGGACGCCTATCATTTTATGGACGGCGAAAGTTACGAGCAGTACGAAGTGCCACGAGCGGGCATGGAAACCAAGCAGTATTACCTTAAAGAAGGCGAAAGTTACGACCTTACAATATGGGAAAGCAAAGTAATTGACATTAAAATCCCGTACAAAATCGTGTTTACCGTTGCCGAAAGCGAAAACTACGTTAAAGGCGACACGGTATCCGGCGCGACCAAACCGGTTGTTACCGAAACAGGCTTAACCGTCCGCGTGCCGCTTTTTATTAAGCAGGGCGAAAAAATCCTGGTCAACACCGAAACCAACGACTACGTTGAGCGTGTAAACTGAGCAAAATTCCAACGCGCATGAGGTTGCTAAAATAATACTCCTTACCGGCCCAAAACACTGCGGCAAGACAAGCGCCGCGCGCGCCCTTGCCGCGCTCCGCGGCGGGGAGTGCCGGATGGCCGACCTGGACTGGGAAATTGAAAAACAAACCGGAAAAAGCCCGCGCGCCCTCTACACAGAAGGGGTAGAGGGCTTTCGCGCCGCCGAAACCGCGGCGCTGGAGCGCGTGTTGAACGCGGCTGCCGCCGCGCCGGAGTCCGCTCCGGCAGTGCTGGCGTGCGGCGGCGGCATCATCGACAACGCGGCGGCGCTGACGCTCCTTGACGAACACAAAAGCCGCCTAAAAATAGTATTTCTGGAAATAAGCGCCGCCGCTGCCTGGGAACGGCTGGCCGCCTGCGGCGGCGAGTTGCCGCCGTTTTTACAAACCGCCGCAAACCCCAAGGCAACCCACCGCGCCCTTCACCGGCGGCGCGGCACCGCGTACAAAAAAATCGCCGCGCTTACCGTCAACGCCGAAGGTAAAACGCCGGAACAAATCGCGCGGGAAATAGCGGCGCGGTGCTACATGGAATCGTAGGCCAACTTGTCGAACGCCACATACACCCAGCCGCTGCCCGTCAGCGAGTAGGTGCCCGCCCGCCTGCCGCCTTCGTTATAGAACGCGGCAAAATTCGCGGGAAAACTGTCCGGCTGTAGGCTGACACCGGCAGAAATCTTTACGCGCGAAACGGGATTATCCTCAAACGCGCCCGCGCCGATAACACGAACCGCCGGCGGAATGAGAATATCGCCAATCCGGTTGGAACTGAACGCGCAATCGCCAATGACCGAAATCCCGCTGCTGAACGTTACCGACTGCAGCGACTTTTTCGCAAAAGCACCCGGGGCGACCGCGTTAATGCGCTTACCCTCAACACTGAACGGCAGCACAAGAATTTTTTTGTGGCCGGCATACCCCTCCAGCGAAGCAAGCGCGCCGGAACTTGACCGTATAACCCACTCGCCAATCGCGCGGCTCTGCTCCCGCGCAGACTGTGCCGGCTGCGCAGCCTGCGTGGGAGCGGCGGCCTGACGGGACGGCCGCGCGGCAGGCGGCGGCGCTTGTGTCCGCGCTTGCGGTGGGGGCGGCGTGTACGGCTCCGCTGGGTTCGGCATCGTTGGGTACGGTGCTGTTGGGTACGGTACCGCTGTATACGGCGCAGCCTCTGGCGGGGCGTTGTAGGCGGCCTCCGGCGGCGGCGCGGCCGGGTACTGCACGGCCCCCTCACGCCGGACGGCGGGGGGGAGCGCCGCGGGCGGATAGGCGGCGGCCGCGTCCTCAAACTGCGGGTAGGGCATGGCACGCTCCCGCGCGGGCGGCGGCGGTGCCGCGGACGGCGCGCGGGGCGGAGCGCGCGAAGTCCCGTCGCCTTCAAGCTCGGCGATAGAGCCGGCGGCGACGACTTGCCAGCGTCCGTCAATTTTGCGGTAGCGTACGCTTTCCGGTACGGCTTCTGTATCAGCCAACTCCAAATTCGTAACGGTAATCTCTTCCGGCTCTTCAAAACCGGCCCAGTCGTCGTTGTTAATACAAATGTCCACCGGTTCAGTGCCGGGCGGCAGCGATCTGTCCGCCGGCATAAAACCGGCTGTCGCGCGTCCTGCCGGTTTTGCCGCCGCTTTGCCGGAAGGTGAAGCGTCCGCCGTCTGCGCGCCGCCGGCAAAAGGCCCGGCGGATTTACCCGCCGCCGGCGCTTCCGCGCTGGCGGTCTGCCGTGGAGCGCGGCGCTGGCTTTTGGGCAGTTTCGCGGACAATTCCGGCACATTTACCAGCAAATTGCTGTCAAAAGAGTTCGGTTCAATTTCGGCAAGCTCCTTGGGCGCGTCAACGTTCTGCAATTTATTGCCGGTAAAAGACTCCCTGCCGATTTTACGAACCGTACTGGGAATCTCCACGCTCAAAAGTCCTTTGTCTTTGAAAGCGCGGTCGTCAATCACCGTTACCGGAAACCCGCGTATAAGCGCGGGAATAACAAGCTGCTTCTGCTTGCCCGAGTAACCCGTAATAGCAATGCCT
>JAITGR010000145.1 GCA_031280455.1 Spirochaetaceae bacterium | reverse complement strand
GGCGTTGAGCTGGCAAAAATGATTGTTGAGGCATGGCTCGACGCCGAGTTTGAAGGCGGCCGCCACCAGCGCCGCGTCAACCAGATTCACGAGATAGAATCCGGTGCCTGGGACGGCGGCGAGTGGGATGTAACGGCCTAGACCGCTGATTAAATGAGAATTGAGAAATCCGCGAATGTACGCGAATTATAAGCCATTATTGGCATTATTCGTGTTCATTCGCGTAATTCGCGGTTAAATTCCGATTTAATCAGCGCTTCCCTTGGCAGGCGGGGGAATTTCTGCCATACTGGGCGCGCGGAGGGGGTGGAGTTGCTTGAATGAAAAAATTGTTCTTGCTGTTCGTTCTTGCCGTAAGCGCGCCGTGTCTTTTTGCTGTTGGTAAAAAGGCGCCGGATATTAGCGCGGCGGTCTTTGCGGCGGCACCGCCGCAGACGGCAGGCGCAAACGTGGTACACGGGGGCGAAGTTCGGCTTATTATAAACTGGGAGCGTGTGGATAAGCCGTTTGGCTATACGTACGCGCTCTATCGCGCCCGGCAGCCGCAGGAGCAGACGCCGCCTGAAATCTACTACTTTGTTCAGTTTTTGCCGCTGCCGGACAGCGGGTCAGTCGTCAGTTATGTTTTTGACGGCGAACTTCAGGGCGGCGGGGATGAGTACTGGTACCAAATCTTTTACAGCCCGGCGGGGTTTTCCGCGGACGAGAGCGGCCAGAGCGCGCCGATACCGGTTCGGGCTATTCCCGCCCATGTCAATCCAAAAAAACTCCAGCCGGCGCGTGTCGCCGTACCGGTGTTCGCCCCCCCCTCCCCCGCCGCGCCCACAGCGCAAACCGCGGCAACCGCCCCCCCGCCGGCGGGGCTCTACACCGGCATACTGACCTTTGCGGACGGGCTTGAATATGTAACGAAAAAGAATGTTCAGGGGGCGGAACGCGGCACGCTGGCACCGCTTGCCTCGCGCGACGCGCTGCGGACGCTCCTTGCGCGCTTTGAAGCCGCGTACCGGCCAAGCCAGGCTGGCGCGGCCAGCGGCGGCGGCCCGGAGGCTGCGCTGGAACAGGCGGCGCGGACTATCGCGGCCATGGCGCGGGACAGCGAATTGCCGCGCGCGATCGATTCCATAGACCTTGTGCTTATAACAGGAAGTCCCGCGCACGCCCCCGCCGAAGGCGCGGCCAGCGGCGCGGCGCTGCGGGAGCTTGCCTCCACCGCGCCGCTTACGGTGTGGCTGTTCGGCGTTGAGGACGGCGAAAGTGCGCCGCGTTTTTCCGAAGCCGGCTGGAACCGGCTGCGGGAGCGCTTTGGCGCGTACGGCGCGGAGGGCGTTGCCGGAAACGTGCCCCGCATCGAGCAGGACTTGGCGAATATCGCGCTTGAAATGGAGCGGCGCGGCGCGCAGACGCACCTGTTCGCCGCGATGCCGCCTTTGCCGGACGGCGCGCGCGTAACTATCCATGTTGGCACTGCCGGCGTTATTAGCGCTCTGGTGCGGCAGGCGGACGGCGAAAGTGCGCTGACGGCTATCAGTGCCGAGCCGCCCGCGCTTTTGCTGTACAATTCCGGCACCGTACCCTACGGCGAAAGCGCGTACGCGGGTATGCATATTGAAAAAGAAGCGCACAAAGGCTACGAATTTATTCTGAACGGCAACTTCTACGACGGTGTTGAAGGGGTTTCGCAGGCAGGGCGCATCAGCGCGGACGGGGCGGCGCTGGATGGCGAGGCATCTTTTATCAACCTGAATCCGTACAAGGCACAGGACGGGCAAAAAACCAGGCTGGTGTACTTTGTTGTTGACAACAGCGCCGCGCTCGGCGAGGCGGCTCTTGACGGGATACGCGGCGCGGTGTGCCGTGCCATCGAGGAGTTGTACGCCCGCTTTGTCGCCGGTGAGCGCCCGCCGGCAACAGCCGCGCGCCCGCCGGCACCTGCCACCCCGCCGGCACCTGCCGCCCAGCCGGCACCTGCCAGCCCGCCGCCGGCTGAATCGGCGGCGGCACCACCGGCGGCGCGGGTTACCAACCCGCCGGTTCCCCAGCGGCGGGGCGCGCGCTGGCCGGCTGATTTTGCCGCCTTTGTGCGGAAGTTCGACGAGGACAAGCTGCCCTGGCGGACTAAAACATCCAATAATTCACCGCTTGCTTCCGCGCGTTCTGGTCCTGCGGCGGGCGATTTTGGCTGGTATATCCAGATTGGGGCGTACGCCGACCACAAAAGCGCGGAGGCGGTGCGGGTCTTGCTGGAAGCGGCGGGGTTTAGCGGGGTGTTTATCTACCAAACTGTTCCTGACACCGCGGCGGAAAAATCCGGCGTGGCGACGGCATTGTACAAGGTACACATTGGGGCGTACGACGACGCGCACATTCAGGAGGCACTGCGGCAGACGCGGGGTATTTGGCAGGATATTCGCGCACCGGAAAAGGAAAAAGAAAAGCGCTGACGCCCAACCCGCATAGCGGGTTGGCAAAACGCCATGGATGTGGCCGCCATGGACGGCGGCTGTTAGCCAAGTGTGGAGTTTTGCTGTGCAAAACTCCATGTTCAAAAATGGCACGGATGGCGGCATGGATGCCGCTGGGAGTAGGCAAGGCCGCTTTGCGGCCTTGGTTTAGTTTACGCTTTGCGTAAACTAAACGCTAACCAAAACGCCATGGATGGCGTTTTGGTTAGCCGCGCAATGCGATTGCAGCGGAAATACTTTTTGCGCAGCAAAAAGATTGGAGCGGAAAGCGCGGTGCCCGCCGTATACGGCGGGCATGCGCCCAAAGGAGTATGGGTATGGGTAAGACATTGGCAGAAAAGATTTTTGAGGCTCATCTGTTGGAGCAGCCGGCGGCGGATACGTTTGTGCTGGGGCTGGACGCGGTGTTCTGCCACGAGATTACAACGCCGCTGGCGATTGCCGACTTGTGTGAGCGGGGGATGGACCGGGTTTTTGCGCCGGAAAAAATTAAGGCGGTTATTG
>JAITGR010000093.1 GCA_031280455.1 Spirochaetaceae bacterium | reverse complement strand
CAAAGCAATCATCAGTAACGATGTGTATGGTTTTTTATTCATGTGTGTTTCCTGGGGGATTTCAGATTTCAGTTGTCATATCAGATTTCAGATTTCAGATTTCAGTTGTCAGGCTTTACGCCGATATATCGGGGTATTACCATGAATTCTGGTTTAGCTCCGATATATCGACGTAAAATCCGAAATCCGAAATCCGAAATCCGAAATCCGAAATCTGAAATCTGAAATCCGAAATCCGAAATCCGAAATCCGAAATCTGAAATCTGAAATCTGAAATCTGAAATCTGAAATCTGAAACCTGAAATCCGGCAGACAGCCTTACAAAGCATAGTGCCTTATTGATAGCCCTTCCGAATTGCGCTAGACTTTGGCTATGCAAACTGAACACAAAAACGACCATTGTTTACATCTTGGTATTGACGTTGGCTCTACAACAGTCAAGGCTGTCGTAATGCGTCCCCATACGCGGGAGGCGCTGTATTCAAAATATGAAAGGCATAATGCCGGTCAGAGCGAGACTGTGTACCGCTTCCTAAAGGAGGTTTTTGCCCGCTTCCCGAATGACTGCTTTAAGTTGGCTGTCTGCGGCTCCGGCGGCAGGGTTATTGCCGAAATGATAGGCGCGCCGTATATACAGGAGGTTGTCGCCAATTCAATCGCTGTCCGCCGCTTCTACCCGCAGGCGCGGGTCGCTATCGAACTGGGGGGGCAGGACGCGAAAATTGTGTTTTTCCACCGCGACAGCGTTACCGGCGAGCTTTCTGCCGGCGATATGCGGATGAACGGAAGCTGCGCCGGCGGCACAGGCGCGTTTATCGACGAGGTTGCCGCCCTGCTGCGGGTAAAGCCGGACGAGTTCGAGACGCTGGCGGCGCGCGGTACGCAGGTATACGACATTTCTGGCCGCTGCGGCGTTTTCGCCAAGACCGACATTCAGCCGCTCTTGAATCAGGGCGGCCTTAAAGAAGACATCGCGCTTTCGACCTTCCACGCCATAGCCAAGCAGACTATAGGCGGGCTGGCGCAGGGGCTGGAAATTAAAGCGCCGGTTATTTTTGAAGGCGGGCCGCTTACGTTTAACCCGACGCTGATTCGGGTTTTTTCCGAGCGCCTTAACCTGCGCGGCGATGATATTATCAGGCCGGAAAACCCCGAAACGCTTATCGCGTACGGCGCGGCGCTTTCGGTTGACGAAATGTTTGCCGATGTTCCGCAGACCTTCAGCCCCGAGGCGGCGCTTACCGCGCTTTCCATGTTCCGCGAAATAGCCACCAGCGGCCGCGACAAAATCAACAAGACGTTTTTTGCGACAATACAGGAACGCCAGGAATTTATAGAACGCCATAAATCCGTCGCAACCCAGCGCACGGAACCCAGGCGGGGCGAGCACGTCCGCGCGTATCTGGGCATCGACGCCGGCTCGACAACCAGCAAGTTTGTGCTGATAGACGAAGGCGAAAATGTCATCGACAGCTTCTACGCGCCCAATCGCGGCGAACCGCTGGATGTGGTGCGCGACGCGCTGGTTGCGCTGAACGCGAAGTACAAGGCGCTGGGTGTCGACCTGGAAATTGCCGCCTGCGGCACCACCGGCTACGGCGAGCTGTTGTTCGATAAAGCCTTTGGCGCGGATTACCACACGGTCGAGACGGTCGCGCACGCGGCGGCGGCGCAAAAATATGTGCCGGGGGTCAGCTTTATCCTGGATATTGGCGGCCAGGACATGAAGGCCATTTACATACACAACGGCATTGTTACCAACATAACCCTCAACGAAGCCTGCTCGTCCGGCTGCGGCAGCTTTTTGGAAAACTTCGCGCAGAATCTGCACATTCCCGTTGACAAAATCGCCGCCAGCGCCTTTAACGCGATGAATCCCGCCGAACTGGGCAGCCGCTGCACCGTGTTTATGAACAGCACCATTATTACCGAGCAGAAAAACGGCAAGCAGGCCGACGACATTATGGCCGGTCTCTGCCGCTCGATTATCGAAAACGTGTTTACCAAAGTGGTGCGTATCTCCGACCCGTCCGAGCTCGGCAGCAAAATCGTTGTGCAGGGCGGCACCTTCAAAAACGACGCCGTGCTGCGCGCGCTGGAACAGTACCTTGGCAAAACGGTCGTCCGCGCGCCGTTCCCCGGCGAGATGGGCGCAATCGGCATAGCGCTTTTAACCAAGCGCGAGATACGCGAGCACGGCTACACCTCGCCGCACGGGAAGGCCGGCCAGACCCGCTTTATCGGCCTTGACGCCATGGAAAATTTTTCGTACACGCAGGAAGCAAACCTCATCTGCGGCTTCTGCGCCAACAACTGCAACCGGACGCTGGTGCGGTTTTCTGGCGGCCTTACCTGGGTTACCGGCAACCGCTGCGAGCGCGGCGAGGTGGTCGGCGACGCGGACAATCCGGCGGTGCGCGAAAAAATCAAACACATAAACACGCAACTGGACGCCGTGCCGGACATGGTAAAGGCGCGGGAGGAGCTGCTGTTCCAGGACTACCCCTTCAGCCCCGTGCTGCCCGAGCGCGAACTGACCATAGGCATACCCCGCGCCCTCGATTTCTGGCGCACCATGCCGTTCTGGAACGTGTTTTTCCGCGCCCTCGGCTTTAAAATACAGGTGTCGCGCCCCAGCAGCAAAAAACTCTACGAGCGCGGCCTGCCGTTTGTCGCCTCGGACACGGTGTGCTTTCCCGCGAAACTCGTACACGGCCACGTTCAGGATTTAATAGAACGCAAAGTCGACCGTATATTCATGCCGCAGCTCAACAGGCTGCCGCCGGAAAACCCCGAAAAATTCAGCACCTTTACCTGCCCCGTACTGAAGAGCTACCCGCTGGTAATCAAGTATTCGGACGCGCCCCACGAGCGCGCCGCCACGCCGTTCGACTCGCCGGTATTCCACTGGTTTTCGCAGCGCGACCGCGACTTTCAGCTGTCCCGCTACATGCGCGATGTCTTTAACATAAGCGAAGCGGCCTGCCACGCGGCAATCGCGCAGGGAGACGCCGCCCTCGCGCGCTTTAACGCCAGCCTGCAAGACATGGCAAAAACGATAATCGCCACCTGCCAGGCGCGCGGCACGTTCGCCGTTGTTCTTTCGGGCCGGCACTACCAGTTTGACACGCTCATAAACCACAACCTGTCGCGCTACTTTACCGGCATAGGCATACCCGTCATAACCGTCGACGCGCTGCCCGGCCTTTCGCAGGTGTCGCTGCGAAAATCGCGCCTGGACATAAACAACAGCAACCACGCTATGCTCCTTTCAGGCGCGATACTCGCGGCAGAGAACAAAGCGCTGGAGTATGTAGAAATTTATTCATTCGGCTGCGGACACGACGCGCTGTACACCGATGAAGTAATCCGCCTCATGAACGACATAAGCGGCAAAGCGCCGTTAATACTCAAACTGGACGAAAGCGATGTCGCCGGCCCCCTGCGCATCCGCGTACGCTCGTTTATAGAAACCGTATCCATACGGCGCAGAAAAGAAGTACACAAAACGCGCGCCCTTGCCGACCCGTTTCCGGTTAAATTCAAAAAGACCGACCGCGAACACACGGTACTCATCCCCAACGTAAGCCGCGCCTTCTGCCTTATGCTCAGCGCCGGACTTTCGCGCCAGGGCTTTCGCGCCATACCCGTCCCCATGGGCGGCAAAGAAGCCATAGCGCTCGGCAAAAAATATGTGCACAACGATATATGCTTTCCCGCCCAAATAATAATAGGCGAAGTAATCGCCGAATTAAAAACCGGCAAATACGACCTTGGCCGCGTTGCCGTCGGCACCGGAAAAATAATGAGCGACTGCCGCCTGACCAACTACATGGTGCTCACCCGCAAAGCGCTGGACGCGGCAGGCTTCCCCGGCGTACCCATAGTATCCACCGATGTATACGACATAAAAAACATACACCCCGGATTAAAATTCAGCCTTGTAACATTCGCCAGCATACTTTGGGGCATAATCCTGGCCGATGTACTAGAAGAGCTGCGCCGCAAAATCCGCCCCTACGAAAAAGACAAAGGCGAAACCGACCGCGTTGTGGAGCAGGCGTTCATCGACATAGCCGCCGCCCTGCAAAAACGCGGCATCTGGGGCGCGTACCGCGCGTACGTCAAAGCGCTCAAAGCCCTGTGCGCCGTCCAGTACGACCGCTCAAAACCCAAAAAAGTCGTGTTTATCCAGGGCGAATACCTGCTGACCTTCCACTCAGGCTCCAACTACAACGTCGAACGCTACCTGGAAGCCAACGGCATGGAAGTAGCCCTGCCGCGTATGCACGACATATACCGCCAGCTTTTTGTCATGCACACCGTATCGGAAATAAAAGAATTCAACGTACGCCATTCGCTGTACGAAACGCTCTACGGCTTTATAGGCGACAAATACGTAGATATATCAATTGACATAATCGAAGCGCCCGCCAAAAAGCACCCCCTGTTTGAGCCGTGCATGCACCTGCCGCAAATGGCAAAACTCAGCGACCCCATCATGCACCATTCAATCATGTCAGGCGAATCGTTTATGATAGCGGCGGACATACTGCACAACGCGGCCAAAGGCGTAAAATTATTTTTAATACTCCAACCCTTCGGCTGCCTGCCCAATCACATCTGCGGGCGCGGCGTTGTAAAAAAAATAAAAGAAATGCACCCGGACATACAAATACTGCCGCTGGATTACGACCCCGACGTCAGCTTTGCCAATACCGAAAACCGCCTGCAAATGCTGCTGATGAACGCCCGCGAAAAAACAGCGGCAAGCGCGTAATTATGTATAATTTTTATGTACATAAAATAAATATATACATGGGCGCATACCCGCCGGCGCGCCGGCGGGCACCGCGCTATCCGTTCCAATCTTTTTGCCTGCGGCAAAAAGTATTTCCACTACTATCGCTTGCGCTGTTCAAAAACGGCCTCCGTGCCGTTTTTGAACATGGAGTTTTGCATACGCAAAACTCCATACTTGGCAAACAGCCGCCATCCTTGGCGGCCATCCATGCGGATTTTCAGCCGCCCGCCGGAGCCCGCCTTGGCCAGTGACGCGCACGCTCACCCGTACGACCTTGCCCGCCTGGACAGCGCCGCCGAAACCACCCGCCGTACGCTGGGTGTCGTCTGCGCCGCCAGCGCCTGGGGAGAGGACGATTTTTTGTACAACGAAAACCTCGCGCACACCGGCGGCGGCGTTGCCCTCTGCTTCGGCGTCCACCCCCAGCAGCCACTTGCCGAAAACCGCATCGCCGCCATTGGAGAGTGCGGCTTTGACCTGTTTAACGCCGCCTACCGCGAAACCGAAGCGGCGCAGCAGGAATTCTTTACCCTCCAGATAGAAGCGGCCGCCCGCGCCGGTCTGCCGGTCGTGCTGCATGTGCGGCGGGCCATGCACAAGGTTTTTGAGCACATCGCGGCGCTGCGCCGGCTTAAAGCCGTTGTGTTTCCTGCGTACGCGGGTACTGCCGCCGAGACCGCCGCCCTGGTGCGGCGCGGCGTAAACGCCTATTTTTCGTTTGGCAACGCCCTGCGCTTAAACCACAAACACGCCCGCGCCGCCTGCGCCG
>JAITGR010000063.1 GCA_031280455.1 Spirochaetaceae bacterium | reverse complement strand
GTCAACCTGCTCCGTTTTACCGGCGTGGAAAACGAATCCATTGCGGCCATGACGGAAAAACACTTCGGCCCGGGCAGCGCCAGCATACGCTACGTTGGCCCTTAACCGCGGCGCCGGTCTGGACAAAAATCCGGCGCCTGTGGTATACTTTTTCGCAGTAGCGGCCATGGTGGAATTGGTAGACACGCCAGCTTGAGGTGCTGGTGCCGAGAGGCATGGAAGTTCAAGTCTTCTTGGCCGCAAAGAAATTTAAACCAGACAATAAAATCCCAAGAAGACTTGAACTTCGGTTAGAGCCGCCGCGACAGCGGAAAAGGCGGCATGGATGCCGCCGGAAGGCTCTAAGCGCGGCCTGGAGCGGAAAAACAGGATGTTTTTACGCGGAAGGTTCAAGCCTTCCCCATTTCTGGGCCTTTAGCTGATGCATTCCTGTTTATAAGCAGCAGGAAGTCGCTTATTTTCTTTTCGCAAACCCCCAGATTGAATTCCATGGCATCCAGACTTGATTCAATCGAATTCCAGTTAATAAGCAGCGTTAGTTTGCGCGCTATTTTTTCCTGATTCAGCGCTTTGATAATGTCATCGATAGTGCTGAGCGCGGCTGAAATGTTTGTGGTAAGATTGCCCGCCGCAAAGTTAATGTCGGCGATATGCTTGTGCAGACTGTCCCGAAAGCGCCGGTCCTGGGCTATCTTTTCCAGATATTCGCGGGCCGTCGCAATAAAACTGCCGTCGGCGGCGGCGTTGCGATTAAATGTTTTAAGCGCGACAAAATTATTGGTCAGCACATTCATCGCGTCGTTGAGCGCGGCGCAGCGTTCACGAACAGCCCATTCGCCGTGTATAATAAAAATATCGCAGATACGTTTTATGTTGTCAAAGAACAAAACAAGAAACGCGGTTGTGTGGTTTAGTTTATCGGCGTATATAAATCCGTTAAACCCATGATTTTCGTATACAAGCGATTCTTCGCTGTTATACCGGGATACATTCTGCGCCTTGTAGCCGTCTCCGTATAACTCCCGCAATATAACGTCAATGTATTCATTTTTGTTTTCCTCCAGAATTTTATCAACATCCATGCTGGCACGCCCGAGCAATTCACCAAGATATTTACTGGCTATATTTTCGCGTGAATACACCGGAGTATTCTCCCAGAACGGGTTGTCTTCGGCATGTTTTACGATTTTTTCCAGCACTCTGGAAGCCCAAATGCGTTCAATACAGTGAACTATGTGTATCCAGTTGTCAAAGTCCATTTTTTTTATATATATCGAACCCAGAATGTCAAATACAATGTGCCAGTTTTGTTTTGAATTGATATTGACGGCGATTGCCAAAAAATCTTTTATGGATTCCAAAACAACAGTAGCGCGCAGCTTGGTAAAAAATGTCTTCGAGAAAAAATCATTTTCTTTCAGGTTCGGGTAAAAACATTTGAGCATAGGATAATAGTCAAACGTAATAATCCACGAGAACGCGATAATAAGGTTGTAATAATAATTTATGTTGTCTAACCACGCGGGCGTAAATATTTTTCGCGCCGTATCCATGTTTTTAATCAACTCTTCGCGCAGCAGCTTGGGCGACAGCTTTAGCGATTGTTCTTTAAGATTTTCGCTGGAAATTTTATACAGAATTTCTTTTTGGGCAGCGTTCAGAAAAAAATCAACGATACCTTTTTTTAGGGCGGGCGATATGGCAATATTGCTGTTTTTCGCGTATGGCCCTATGTATATATATATTGTATAGAAAAACGACGCAAACTGCGGCATGAGCATTTTTGCCGGGGCAAAATAAAAACGCTGAAACGGCGTTTTTTTTATATCACGCGCGATACGCCGAAGCAGTATCCGTTTGTTTTTGTCTGGAGTGTTGGCGCGCGACGGCGAAAAAAGCCGTAAAAGCCATTCTAAGAACACCGCTATTTCCCGCTTTTTACTTCAAACCGCGCGAACGACATGGTAAAATTGGCGCGCCCCTGACTTACCGAGCGCAGCGCCGTCATAAAACCGAACATTTTTGCCATTGGCGCAAGCGCCCGAATCTCGTCCAGGGTGTCGCTGCCGCTTTCAAGGCTTTCTACCTGGCCGCCGCGCTGTGTAATAAGGCTGATTGCTTCCCCTACCGCTTCTTTGGGACTGGTAATGACAACGGCCATAACCGGCTCCAGCAAAACCGGCGCCGCTTCCTTCGCCGCCTCGTCGAAGCACATACTGGCGCACGCCTCGAACGCGAACTCGCTGGCGGTAAGCGGCGAATAGGAAATGCTGGTGAGCGTTACGCCGGTGTCTATGCACGGATAGCCGAGCGCGACGCCGGACGCGAGCGCGCTTGTAACGCCGCGTTCAACCGCCGCGAATATTTCTTCCGGTACGCCGGCGGACTTCACCGCGCGGGTATACCGGTTGCCGGCGCCGCGCGGCATCGGCTCTATACGCAGCGTAAGGCCGGCGGCGTTTTCTTTTCCCGCCATATTCCGCGAAAACGATGTCGTTTTTTCGACAGCCGCGCTTATCGATTCACGGAATGTTACCTGCGGGTTGCCAACCCGCGCCTCCACTCTGAATTCTTTCAAGACGCGCGTTACAAGCACATCGATATGCAGCTCGCCCATGCCCGAAATAACCAGCTCGCCTGTGTCGGCGTTTTCTTTGGCCGTAAACGTCGGGTCCTCCCTGGATAAACCATCCAGCACTTCTTTAAGCCGGTCGCGCTCGGAGGCCGTTTTCGGCTCTATCGACACGCTGATAACCGGTTCGGGAAACCGCATCTGCTCCAGCAGCACGGGAAACCCCTCGCTGCCTATTGTGTCGCCTGTTTGAGCGTGTTTAAGCCCGATAAGAACGCCTATGTCGCCGGCGGCCAGCTCGTCCAGCGCCTCGGACTTGTTGGAGTGCATGCGTAAAATGCGGTTGGCGCGTTCCCGTTTTTTCTTGCCGACGTTGTACACAGCCGTCCCCGTGCTGATTTTGCCGCTGTACATGCGGACGTAACACAGAGCGCCAGCCTCGCGGTCATTCTGAATTTTGAACACCAGCGCCAGAGGCGGAAGCGCGCTGTCGCAGGGAATAGACACCGCCTCTTCTTTTTTCAGATGAAAGGCGCTTGCCTGCTTTGCTTCCGCCGGCGACGGCAAATAATCGACAACGGCGTCAATCAACGGCTGCACCCCCATGTTCCTGCGCGACGCGCCGGCGCAGACCGGCAGCACAGCGCGCGCAAGCGTCGCCGCGCGCAGCTCCCGCCGCAGCAAGTCCTCGTCTACCGTCCCGCCCGAAAGGTAGGCCTCGGTAACGGCGTCGGACACGCCGGAAAGCGTATCGATAAGCGCTTCGCGCCAGGCGGCCGCCAGTTCCGCCCGTTCCGGCGCGATGGGGGCGCTTTCGATTTTCTCGCCTTCGCCGCCTGTAAAGCGCAGTTCCCGCATGGTGATGAGGTCGATAACGCCCTCAAACGTATTTTCTTTGCCTATAGGAATTTGTATCGGCAGCGGCCTCGCGGCGAGTTTTGTCTTTATATCTTCCAGCACAAAAAAGAAATCGGCGCCGGTTCTGTCCATTTTGTTTATGTAGCCAACACAGGGCACCCCATAGCGGGCGGCCTGGTTCCAGACCGTTTCGGTCTGCGGCTCCACGCCGCGCACCGCGTCAAAAATAGCGACCGCCCCGTCCAGCACCCGCAGCGAGCGCTCCACCTCGGCGGTAAAATCAACATGGCCGGGGGTATCTATGAGGTTTATCTGAAACTTCGCGCTTTTCCCGTTAAAATCCCGCGTCCAGTACGTCGTCGTCGCCGCGCTCTGAATGGTAATGCCGCGTTCCTGCTCCTGCTCCATCCAGTCCATAATCGCTTCGCCGTCATCGACTTCGCCGATTTTATGGCTTTTTCCAGTATAAAAGAGCATGCGCTCGGTCGTGGTCGTCTTGCCCGCGTCTATGTGCGCCATAATACCTATGTTTCGCGTTGTTTCAAGCATCATTTTACGCCTTGCCGTAACGCCGGTCGCGTTCCGCGTACGCCTCCAGAGCAGTGCGCAAATCTGCTTCCGTCCAATCCGGCCACAAAACAGGCGAAAAATACAACTCCGCGTACGCCGATTCCCACAGGAGAAAATTGCTCGTCCGCAGTTCGCCCGCTGTCCTGATGATAAGGTCGGGGTCGGGAAT
>JAITGR010000026.1 GCA_031280455.1 Spirochaetaceae bacterium | reverse complement strand
ATTAGAGGCGCGTCAGGCGGCGCAGGTGGTACGGCACGTTTTGGTAGACAAAGTTAATCCAGTTTGAAAAAAATAAATGCGCGTGGGCTCGCCACTTCATGGGCGGCTGCCGCGCGGGGTTGTTGTGCGGGTAGTAGTTTGCCGGCACGGCGGTATCCAGCCCGCGCGCTTTGTCGCGGCGGTATTCGTTGTCCAGTGTCAGCGTGTCGTACTCCAGGTGGCCGGTAACGTAGATTTCCCGCCCCGCCGCGCCGGTAACAATAAAGGGGCTGCCGCACGGCGTTTCCGACTGAATCCGCAGGGCGGGTGTCTGCGCGATGTGCGCGCGGGCGCTTTCTGTGTAGCGCGACTGGGGGGCAAGGAAAATGTCGTCAAACCCGCGGAACAGCGGCGAGGTTTTTTCGTGGACGCTGTGGGCGAACACGCCGAATAGTTTGTGCGGCAGCTCGATTTTCGGCACGCCGTAGTGGTGGAACAACGCCGCCTGCGCCCCCCAGCAAATGTGCAGGGTCGAAAACACATTCGACCGCGAATAGTCAAACAGGCCGCATAATTCGTCCCAGTAGTCTACTTCCTCAAAAGGCAGCGTTTCGACCGGCGCGCCGGTGATAATTAAGCCGTCGAAGCGGCGGTGGAGCGCTTTTTCAACAGGTATGTAAAACCGCTCCAGGTGCCCGGGCGGGGCGTGGGTAAACGCGTGCGAGCCCATGGCAAGCAGGGTGATGTTGACTTGCAGGGGGGTGTTGCCCAAAAGCCGCAAAAACTGCAATTCCGTGTCGGTTGTCGTTGGCATGAGGTTGGCAATGGCTATGTCGAGCGGGCGAATGTCCTGGTGTTTGGCGCGCTTATCCGCCATGACAAAAATTTGTTCGTGAAGGAGCGCGTCAAAAGCCGGCAGTTTGCGCGGTATGCGAATGGGCATGGGCGCTTATTTCCTGTATTCGGCTATTTTCTGCAATTCCTTGGGGTTAAAAAGACTGCGAATGTTAAGGAGGATGAGGTAGCCGCTGTCCTGGCGCACCACGCCCTGGATGTATTCGGCGCCGATTCCGGTAAGCATTTGCGGCGGTGTTTGAATGTCGGTTCTTTCGATAGTAACAACGCGGGAAACACGGTCGATGATTATGCCCAGCTTCATGCCGTCAATATCGATGATAACAAAGCCCGATAAAAGCGCCTCGTCGTCGTCCTTGACGGCGCTTTTTAGAATGGCAAAGCGCTTGTGCAGGTTGATGACCGGAATTATCTCGCGGCGCAGGTTGAATATGCCTTCGACGTAATTTGGCGCGTTGGGGATAGGGCGCACCGCCTGGACGCGGACTATCTCTTTTACGTCCAGAATGTCAACGCCGTAGAGTTCCTCGCCTAACTGAAAAGTTACAAGTTGTATGTGGTCAGCCATCTGCTTCCTTTAGCGCGGCGGAAAACCACGCCGCTTTCCAGTATAGGCCACTCTCCGGCAAAAAGCAAGAGCGCTTAGGAAACGCTGATTAAATCGAATCTAATCAGCGTTTCCCTTATGCGGGGTAGCGCAGGTTTTCCGGCGCGGCGTTTTTTAGCAGTGTCCCGTAGCGCGCGGCTTCCCACTTGGCCATGTTCAGGTTTTGCTCCGTATAGTTGCCGCACTCCGCCGGATGGGCACCGGGTATGTCGCCCTGGAAGGCGGCTATCCAGTCCATCATTTCGATGATGAGCGGTCGCGCTTCCTCCGCGCTTCTGTCGCCTTCAAAAATCACATAGCAGCCGGTGCGGCAGCCCATGGGCCCGAAGTACACCGTTCTGTCCGCCCAAACCGCGTGCGAGCGCAGGAAGGTCGCGCACAGGTGCTCCAGGGTGTGCAGCGCCGGCATATCGATGACCGGCTCTTTGTTGGGGGCCTTAAAGCGCATGTCGAAGGTGGTAAGCGTTGTGCCGCCGAATTTGTCTTTGCGGGAAACGTACAGGCCAGGCAGTAAGCGCAGATGGTCTATTTGAAAACTTGCTATTTTTTCCATAAAAATCTCCTTAATGATGAGGCTGTTGCAAAACTTCAGTTTTGCAACAGCAACCTCTTAAAAACGCACGTTTCGTAAGGCTTTAGCCTGAGAAACTGCAAGAGCCGTGCAAAAGTAACCGACTTTTGCACGGCTCTGATTACACGCCCAAAAGGGCGCAGTATTCGTCCAGCGCGCTGTCGCCTGATTTGCCGGAGAGCGCTTGTTTGGTGAGTATTTTGCCAAGCTGAACGCCTTCCTGGTCAAAACTGTTCAGGTTCCAGACAAAGCCCTGGAACATTACTTTGTTTTCAAAGTGGGCAAGCAGCGCGCCCAGCGCCGCGGGTTCCAGTTTTTTGCCGTATATGACACTGGCGGGGCGTTCGCCTTCAAAGTTTTTGTTCCGGTTTGCGTCCGCTTTGCCTTTGGCGAACGCGACAATCTGGGCGGCAAGGTTCGCCTTCAGTTTTGTCTGGCTGGTCGAGCCGTCTACTTCCACGTCGTCGCCCAGTTGGCTTTGGGTAAAGCCGATAAACTGCAGCGGCACAATGTCGGTGCCCTGGTGGAGCAGTTGGTAGAACGAATGCTGGCCGTTGGTGCCCGGCTCGCCAAAAACGACCGGCCCGGTGGCGTAGTTTACGCGCTTGCCGTCGCGGTTTACGCACTTGCCGTTAGATTCCATGTCGAGCTGCTGGAGGTGGGCGGGAAAGCGGGCGAGCGCCTGGCTGTACGGCAGAATCGCTGTGTACGGATAGCCCAGAAAGTTGCGCTCCCACACGCCGATGAGGGCGTCCAGCAGCGCGGGGTTTTTGAGGATGCTGTCCTCCAGCGCCGTCGCGTCCGCCGCGTGCGCTCCGGCGAGTATGGCGCGGAAAACGTCCGGGCCAAATGCCAGCGAGAGTATGACTCCGCCAACGCCCGATGTGGCCGAATACCGTCCGCCGATAAAGTCATCTATGTAGAAGGAGTCCAGGTAGGCGCTGTTGTGCGCCAGCGGGCTTGTCTCGCTGGTTACCGCCACCATGTGTTTGGCGAGGTCGAGGCCGGCTTTGTTCAGTTTGTCTTTGACGAAGAGTTCGTTTGCCAGCGTTTCCTGGGTTGTGCCGCTTTTGGAAACGAGGATAAAGACCGTCGCGGCCAAATCCAGCGGGGCAAGGACAGCCGCGGCGTCGTCCGGGTCAACGTTGGAGATGAAGCGCGCCTGCAAGCGGGCGGCACCTTCTTTCCGCGCCCAGTTTTCCAGCGCGATGTACAGGGCGCGCGGCCCCAGGTCGGATCCGCCTATGCCGATTTGGACGGCGGTGGTAAAGCGCTTGCCGCCTGAGCCGGTGATTTTTCCGGCGTGGACGTCCGCGGCAAACTGAAAAAAACGCTCGCTTTCGGCGTGGTAGAACGCGCCGAGGTTTTTGCCGTTCCAGACAACGTCGCTGCCAAGCTGCCCGCGCGCAAGGTGGTGCAGGACTTTGCGCTGTTCGCCGGTGTTCATGGTTTCGCCGTGTAACAGCAGTTTGAATTTGCCGGTACAGCCGGTTTCGTCCGCAAGCTGCTGCAGGCAGTCCAGCACAGGCCGGTCTACTTTTTTGGCGGCGTAGTTGTAGGCAATGCCCGCGGCCATGGGAACGGCGCAGGAACGGACGCGCGCGCCGTCCAGCGCCGCAAAAAAACCGCCGCGCTGGTAGTCCGGCGCAATGCGCGCGAGGGCGGCATAGGCGTTTGTTTTGTCAAAATCGGTAAAGGTCATTGGTGTGCTCCTTATGCTGAAATAAGCAAATTATGGAGATAATCGGGCTCGAACCGACGACATCCAGCTTGCAAAGCTGGCGCTCTAGCCAACTGAGCTATATCCCCGCGCTTTTTACCAATGCAGAATACCCCGCAACCGCGGAGTGCGTCAACACGGGGGCGCATTGCCTAAAAAGTTTTCTAGCCGAAATGGGGTTAATGACTAATAACCAAAACCTAGCCGAAATCAAACCGCTGCCGCTTCCACAGCAGGCTCGCGGCATCCATCTCCAGTGTAAACCTTTTCGCGGTGTAGCCGCAAGGAGCGCCGCAACCGCGCGCTTTTCTGTTTTTCAGTTTATCGGTATATTGAATATGTGAAGCGCCTAAAACCCTCCGGTTTTTTTGTTCTCGCGGCTGTGGCTGCCGTCTGGAGTTGCCAGATGCCCATAGCCGACCCCCCGCCCGCCGCGCCCGTGCAGTTTGGCACCCTTGCCATTGACGTCGCCGGCCCGGGCGTGTACCCGCTGAATATGACCGAAGCAAGCCACGTTACCCTCAACAACCTGAATAACCACGACGTCTATTTTGTGCAGCTCAACCTTTCTTCTATCCCGCTGGAAAAACAGCAAGCCCTGTACAGCGCGTCCGCCCAGGAAACCGCCGCCACGTCCGGCGCCGCCGCCACGTCAGCCGCCGTTGCCACGTCAGCCGCCCCTGCGGACGCGGCGGCATCGCGGACAACGGCGAGCGGCGGCGACTTCGACTGGGAACGCTACACCCCCTATGAACCGGCGGCATCGGACACGCCGCTTTTACGAAGCCAGATACGCGGTGCGGACAGACCGGTGCTGGCACGGTCGTTCAGCGCGGCGGCGCCGCAGACCTTTACCCCGGGCGTAAGCACCCGTTCGTTCTGGGTCAGGCGCAAGGCGGACAGCCAGTGGTACCAAGTAGCGGCGACCTTGCGGATTCAGGGCAGCAAGTGCATGGTGTGGGTCGCCGACGACTCGCTTGAGGCAAGCAGCGTTTCTTCCACCGACAATAAAATTACGCCGGCACAGGCGCAGGCACTCGCCGACAAATTCGACGCCGTTTACGACAAAGAAACGCTGCTCTTCGGCTTTGAGTACGGCGGCGGCGCGGGCGGGAACGGCGGCGTTGACGGCCTTTCCGAAATTCAGATCTTGGTGTACGACATTGACGAGGACGCGGCCCAGGGCGACGTGATAGGATATTTCTGGTGGAAGGACGAAGTGAGCCAGGAATCGCTGAATGCCAGCGGCAGGGGCGACGTCAAAAGCAACGCCGCCGAAATTTTCTACATGGACACCTACATTGCCGACCGGTATCCTTCGACCGCGCATTCAACACTGATACATGAATTTCAGCACATGATAAACTACAACAAAAAGACGCTGCGGCTCGATAAAAATCCGGCGTCCTGGTATAACGAAATGCTTTCCATGCTGGCGGAAGACGTGCTGGACGAATTTATCAGTATTTCAATGTCCAACACCGGCCACCCTGTTTTGCTCAGAATTACAAAGTTTTTGCAGGGATACAACAAAATCGGCGTGGGCGAATGGTTTTCCAGCGACGTGCAGTCGTACGCGAACAACTACGCGTTTGGCGCGTTTTTGGCACGTAACTTTGGCGGCGCACTCCTGGTCAAAGAAATGATGGACAACGATGCCGTTGACAAAGATTCCGTTACCGCCGCCGTCAACACGATTACCGGCGGGAACTGGACGTTTAACGAACTGCTGGAAAAATTCGCCGAAACACTGGTGTTTACCAGCGCGAACGGGTCGAACATGACATTCAACAAATCGGTTTCCAGCACCATAGGCGGCACGGTGTTTTCGTTCGGCGCGTTCAACATCGCGACAATGCTGCGGCCCGCGAGCACCGTTTTGGCCGGAGGGACGGGGCCGTACTATTTTAAGCCGGACGAAATCTGGTCGACGCGGCCCAATGCGCTCGTCGCCGTTACCGGTGATACGTGGAAAAACATCAACGGCTCGCTGACCGTTACCCTGAATAAACCGGCGGAGAACAGCAAGTCGTTCATTATGGTGAAAAACCCATAAACCTTGGGATTTTTATTACCAAATTGAGGTATCCTGCCACTATGAAAACCATCAAACTATTGTGTGCCGCCGCCCTGTGCGCGCGCGTGGCGCTCGGCGCTTTTGCGCAGGCAGCCGCCTCCGTGCCGCTTTCCGACCCCGTGTACCGCCTGCTGGAGAGCGCGGAACTCCGCGGACTTTCCGGCCCGCTTATGCGGGTAAAACCGTATTCGCGCGCCGCCATTCTTTCGCTCATCAACCAGATAGAAAACGCGCCGGACAGCCGCTTCGCGCTGGGGGCGACAGAACGGGAAGCGCTGCGCGCCGCCGCGAGGCGTTTGTCCGCGAAAGAACCCGGCTTTCATCCGGCGCGCGGCTTTTTCCGCGCCCAAACCACACTGCCGGACGGCCGCCGCATTGCCGCCGAGGCAGGCGGGGCGCTGGACGCACAACTTTCGGGCGCACTCTACCTCGACGACAGCACTTTTGGCGCGGGGCCGGCAGGCGGCCTCGACATCTGGCCGCGCATCTATGCGGCGGGGGACATAGGCGAGGCATTTTCGTTCAGCTTTACCATCCAGGGCGGCGTTATGTTCGCCAACCGCGACTATCTGGGCGAAAACTACACCTACTACAAAGGCTACAACGCCGCCAACGGCATTACAGCCCCCGACGAAACACACCCCGTCTACACCCAGCCGCGCGCATTTTTCCCCTACAGCTACCGCCCGGGCTGGGACGGCATAGTCTGGGAAGTACCCTACATCAACAACGCCGACTTCCTCGTCTGGCCGTCCAACTGGACCATCGGCTACGGCACGCGGGCGGAAATAGCCGGCACAGCGCTGTCCGGCGTACTACGCTACCGCGCGGGACGCTTTGAACGCGAGTACGGCGGCATGATGCACGGCTCCAGCCTGGATTTGAACGCCGCCGCGCAGCCATTTTTCGGCTTCGACATAGAACTACGCCCCTTTAGCTGGCTCAACATCTCGTCAGTAACCGGCATCCTCGAATTTTACAGCGAACGCGGCATCAAGAATTCGGCATGGACCTTCCAGAGCGCCTATTCCCTGTCGCAAATAGAACTCTTGTACAAAAATTACTTCTACCTAGGCTTTGGCAGCGCTGTCGTCTGGCCAAAACGCTTTGAACTCGGCTACATGCTGCCGCTTGTGGACAAACACCTCTACCAGATGAGCATCGGCGACTTTGACAACACCGCGGAATTCGCCAACCTGCGGCTGCAATACCCGGGCGTTGGCAGCCTGTGGGCATCCCTGTTTCTTGACGAAATCAACCCCGAAAAAGACATATTCAGCATGGACCGCGCACTCTACTCGTACCAGGCCGGCATATCCTTCAACATAGCGCCGCT
>JAITGR010000246.1 GCA_031280455.1 Spirochaetaceae bacterium | reverse complement strand
CGCGTTTCAGTAATATCAACGTGTACCAGTTCTATGCTTATGTTTTTTATCAGCGGCAGGCGGGGCGCGTATATCAGCGCTTTGAATACATCCCATTCGCTGCCTTTACGGGGGCTTTTCCGGCGCGACATCAAATTTTGATGTTCGTCAAACGTATATATTTCTTTTGTATGTATAACCGGATGCAGTATAACCAGGCGGCGCTTTTCGCAGATTATCTCCGCCTTGCGCTTGAGCGGGCCGAACGAGCCGAGCTGCACTTCAAAAACCGTGCCGTCGTCTTTGCTGCCGTCGCAGACAAAACCGTCTATGTCGATTTCGGTTTTTCCCGTGTACGCGCTGAACATGTGCTTTAGTTCGCGGTGCAGCGCGCTTTCGTGTGTTGTGCCTATACCCATGCGCTCCCCCGGGCCGGACGGCGGGTCAGTAGACCCCGCTTACCGTTATGCCGCTCCAGACCGTCTGGTAGGCTTCCAGCGCCGGCGCCGCTTCCTCCAGGGTGTTTTGCAGGCTGTAAAAGCGCTCCGCCGGCCGTGCGCGGGAATCGGCGCGTATCCGCGGCGCGCGCGGCTCGCCTTCAGAAAACGCGATGCGGCGGTTGTCCATGCTGCCAAAATAGTAATCCAGGCAATCCGGCCGCGCCGTCCAGCCGGAAGGTACCGCGCCGGCGCCAAAGGCGGCATCGACCGGCACCCAGCCAAAATCCTCCAGCCAGAACTGCGCCCAGTAATGCGCCTGCGTATCGCCGTTGCGGTCAACAAGCACGCCGGCAACCGGCGCGGCGGCGACACCGGCAGCGCGGCAGAGCGCGCAAAAAAGAAGACTCGCCGACTCCGCGCCGGCCGTCTTTGACTGGAGCGCTTCCAGCGCGCCGCCGCCGCCGTCCAGCCCAATCGACCACTGACTCGTCAACGCGCGGTATACAAGAAACGCTTTTACATACGGATTTTTTTCCGCGCCAATTATTTTTTCCGCCGCGCGTATAACCGCCGCGTCCGCGGACGGAACCAGCGGACTTGCTTTTAAGTACATTTTTTCGCGCGCGGACGGCGGCGACGGATTTATCGCGGCGGCGTCTATTTTTGTCTCCAGCGTGGAAACCTCAACAAACCATTCCTGCGTCAGCTTTTTTTTGTAATTCCGCCGCACATCCGCAAACACATACAAATTCAGCCCGTATTGATTTTCCATATACGGCTCGACACTCCGCGATATAGCCCTGGGATTCTGCGCCGGAAGCCGCGCCGGAACCGGCATCCACACATACAGCACAGCGCCGCCGCCGGCCTTATCCACTTCAACATCAACAGAATGCGTAATGGCGTACGCGCGCGTATCCCCAGTCCGCTTTGACCCGCCCCGGTACCGCGCCATAAACGGCGTTTTGTTACTGCTCCCCGCCGCCGTCCGCACGACAACAAAGCCGTCCCGCGCGCCATCCGGCACCCGCAGGCGAATCTCGCGGTCTTTCCACAAACGGTATTCACCCGCCAGTTCAGGCGGCTCCACGACCGTTTCATCCTCCGCGACAAAGCGGACAGCGCCGCGCGCGTCGCCAAACGCCGTGCCGGATATGCCAATGACCTGACCGGCAAACGCCTGGAGCGGCACAATCCGTTCAACAAGCGGCCTGGACGTTTGAATCTGGCGGACAGGCCGCGGAATCCCCTCGCCGGAAAGAAAAATCATCGGATTACTTTTTTGGCCGTCTTTCCACACATACAAAAGACCGGTTTCGCCAAACTGCGGCAGCCGCAAAACAATTTCGCCATCCGACCAGCGCGTATACGAAGAAAGCGTGGGAACATCGCCGCCGATAAGCACATACGATTCGCCGCGCTCCCTGCCAAAACCGCTGCCGCGTATCGTAAGCAAATCACCCGGAGACGCGACCCCCGGGTCAAGCCGCGCTATAACCGGCCCCGGCACGGAACACGCCGAACAAAACACCGCGCACACCACGGCGAAAATTCTTACCATGGCGGCGGACGGCCCATGTCCCCGGCAGGCGGCCCGTCCCTGCCACGCCGGGGGCGGCCTCTTTTTTCAAAATTGTAGTGATTTGAATACGGCCGCATGTCAAGACATATCTCCAGCCGCGTTTCGTCCGTATTGGCGGAACCCAGCGGAAAAAAATACACCTGCTCGCCAAATTCCACCGGAATTGTTTTGATAATCGTTTCGTAGCGAAGCACCCCGTCCGGCAGTTGCAGCCAAACCTGCCCCTGCGCCACAAGAAGCGCCTCGCCCTTGCGGTTTATGTACGGCGTAAACTGAACGGCGCACACAATATTTTCGCCGGTAACCTTAACCCCGACAGGCCGGCCCGGCAGCGTAATCTTTGAGTTCCCCGACGTCCACATCTCGCCGCCGGAACCATCCAGCACGCGCGTAGACACATTCAGCACCAGCGCCTGGTCGCGCAGCGCCGGATGCAGCCCCTCAGCCGGAACATCCGGCGGCGGCGGGCCGTTTTCGGGGCTGGAAACCGCCTGTTCGGCAGGCGGCGGCGGAAACGGCGGCGGCTCCGCGTCGTTAGCGGGCGCGTACACGGACACACCGCACAAAAACACCCCCGCCGCCACGCGGAACACCAACCCCCGCCGCGCCGCCACGCGAAAAAACCGGCGCCGGCCAAACAGCCCCAAAAAGCAGACGCGCGACGACATCACCTATCCGCGCCGCCCCTGCCCGCCGTTTTTGCGTAATCAACCGCCCGCAGCAACACCGGCTCGCCGGAACTATTGTACTGATTTTTTCCCGGCAGCTTGACAATCACCACATTAGACGTATCACTCGTTTCCAGCAGCGTAATTATATCGCTGATACTCGCGGCGGACGCCTCCGGCGACAACTCAAAGTCGAACGGGTCGAGCGTAATCTGCTCCACACCGGCAGGAACCAGCCCTTGCCGCGCCGCCGCCACACCCGCGCCGCCCCCCGTTTTTTGCGGCGGGACAAGCAGCAGCGACACCGTAACCACCAATATACAGGCGGCGGCAATCGCAAACGGCAGCGGCACCCGCACCCCCCGCCGCCAGAGGGAAGCCCGCGCCCCCTGCCGCCGCGCGCGAGCCGCCCCCGCCGGCCCTTCCGCGGGAACACAACCGGCGGCACACAAACGCTGCCACACACGCTCCGCCGCGCCCTCCGGCACAGCGCCTGACCCCAGCGCCGCCGACACCTCCGCGTAAAACCCGAGCGTATCGCGGCAGGCGGCGCAGTCCGCGCTATGAACCTGGATTTTTTCCTTCCATGGCGAAGGAACCTCGCCGTCAAAAAAGACCGAAAGCAACTGTTTATCAGGACACATATCAACCCCCCAGAGAGCACTCCAAAATCCGCTGTAATTTTTCCCGCGCCCGAAAGACGCGAATCTTTACATTACCTTCGCTAATACCCAGAATTCTGCCAATCTCCTTATAATTCAACTCGGTATTTTCGGTTAAAATCAAAATAATCCTCATTTTTTCGGGCAGTTCCATAAGCGCGGCATTCACCTCTTCCGCCGTCTCCTTACGAACAAGCTCTTCCTCACCCGTCCTCGTCGTCCGGGCATCCTCGCGGAACGCCTTTTGGTAGACAAAACGCTCGCGTTCCTTCCGCTTGGCATAATTGAGGGCGGCGTTTTTAACCACACGAATAAGCCAAAATTTAGCGTCATCCATACTCGGAAAAACCATGTTTTTCTCGTACAACTTAAAAAACGCGTCCTGGCAAAGATCCTCCGCCGCCTCCGCGCTGCCGGCCACCCTGTACGCAACGCGATAGAGGATGGGAAATACCGTATTATAAAGTTGTCTAAATTCAGTTTCCGGCATCAAGCCATCCTTCATCTAAAACCGCGCCGAAATACACCGGTTACAAAACGCCGCCGCCCCGGGGCGCATTTTTTGCGCTCCGCGCAAAAAACCGGGCTTTCCGCTCCAATCTTTTTGCCACGGCAAAAAGTATTTCCGCTGCAATCCCTTGCGCGGCCAACCAAAACGCCATCCATGGCGTTTTGGTTGGCGTGGAGTTTACGCTTTGCGTAAACTCCACCAAGGCCGCAAAGCGGCCTTGCAAAA
>JAITGR010000216.1 GCA_031280455.1 Spirochaetaceae bacterium | reverse complement strand
GTCGCTGTTTTCCTGGCCTTCCGGCGTAAAGCCGCCGAACATGAACTCGCAGTGGGTGGAATCGTCGCCTTCGATTTCGATGTCGTGCATGATTACTTTGTCCATGTAGCGGCAGGTCGATAGGTTGGTGTGAACGGCGTTCTTTGGCAGGTGTTCTTTGTTGGGGAAGTTGACGTTTACGAGTATGTTTTCGGCACAGAGTGCGGCGAGTTCTTCCAGGTGCGCGGCGGCCCAGGCTGCGGCGGCGTCCCAGTGGAGGGGGGGGCGGTGGCCGCAGAGTGAAAACGCGATGGCGCGGACACCGTGCATTGTCGCTTGCCGCGCGGCGGCGACGGTGCCGGAAAAAATAACGTCTACGCCGAGGTTAGCGCCGGCGTTGATGCCGGATACGACGATGTCCGGCTCCCACTCAAAGACGTCTGATACGCCGATAAACGCGCAGTCGGCGGGTGTGCCGGTGCATTTCCATGTGTAGGGTTGTACTTGTTTTATTGAAACGGGGCCGGAGAGTGTCATCGCGTGGGACGCGCACGAGCGTTCGCGGTCGGGGGCAACGATGCTTACTTCGTGTCCCGCCTCCCGCAGCGCGCGCACAAGGGCGATGATGCCGGCGCAGGTGTAGCCGTCGTCGTTGGTTGCCAGTATTCTCATACAATTCGCGCGCCGTTTGCCTGGCGTATTTCGTAGATTATAGGCCGAAACCCGAATATTCGCTCGTAGTCGTCCATGCGCGCGTTGTACTCCGCGATGTGTTCCGGGCGCATGATTGCGTAGGTGCAGCCGCCAAAGCCTTTGCCGGTCATGCGCGCGGCCATGACGCCGGGTATTTCCTGCGCGCGTTTGACGAGCCAGTCCAGTTCCGGGCACGAGATTTCGTACAGGTCGCGTAGGCTTTCGTGCGACGCAAAAAAGATTTTTGCCAGGACTGCTTCGTCGTTCTCTTTGAGCGCGCGTTCTGTTTCCTGGACGCGCACTATCTCGCTGGCTATGTGCATGCAGCAACGGCGGATTACTTCGTCAAACGACGCGATGAGGGCGGTCAGTTCTTCGGTCGGGTAGGCGCTTATTGCCAGGCCGCCCTTTCGTTCCGAAAGTGTTGCTATCGCCCGTTTTAGCACGTTCTGGCGTTCCCGCAGATCTTCTTCTATGCCGAACCAGGGTACTTTGGAATCCAAGAGGAGTATTTGAAACTGGCTAAACGGGCTTTTTATTTTTTTGACGGTGTGGGTGCCGGGGTTTATGGCCAAAAATGTGTCTTTTTTGGCGAACATGATGGCGAGGAAGTCGACGATTTTGTTTTCATGTTCGTAAAATTCAAGGTGAAGTTCCGCCAGTTTGGTTATAAGGTCGCGGTCGCTTATGTTCGATTTGAAGTAGCTCCGCAGGGCGACGGCGGCGGCGACTTCGACCGCGATGTTGTACGCCAGGCCGGAATGGCGGGGTATGTCGGTTGCAATGGTAAAACTGAAGCCGGGTATCGTGTTTCCCAGTTCCGAAAAAAGGCACAGGGCGATTTTTACGTGGTTTGCCCAGCGGTCTTCGCGTTTGTAGCGCAGGTTTGCTGTTGTTGTCCGTTTGCGTTCGCCCGATCCTGCCGAAAAAAAGCGGAGTGCGCTGTCCTTGCGCGGACTGGCCGCGATGCGTACAAAGCGGTCTATGCCCGAAACAAGGCTCACGCCGCCGCCGCCTATGCAATGTTCGCCCATGAAGTAAATTCTGCCCGGGGCCTCCGCTACAATTATATCGCCCGCGCTGCTGCTGTCTAACTCGTATTCAGTGCAATGTGCCGGTATTAAATCAACCATAAAAAACGATTTTTTCTCCTAAAATAAAGTACTCCCCCGTGCCGTGCAACGCCGCGGTCAAGGGTTGCTGATTACCATAAACTCCTCCGCGCAATCTTACACGGAATAATCAGTCCGTGCCAGTACTCTACACGAAAAAAACATTTTGTTCAACAGAAATACCCGGGCGGCCTGCCGTTGGCAAGAAGGCCGGGGACGGCGGTGCGGGCGAAAAAGTCTTATTTTTTAATATCTTTGTGCCGATATTGGTAGTATGAGAATTAGAGCGTTTGCCGCGGTCGTGGGGGCCGTGTTTTTTTTTGATTTGGGTTTGTATGGCGCGTTTGCCATTGGGGAAGAAAAGCTGGAGCTCGGCGCGCGGGCCGGCTGGCGTTTTATTGAGCGTGAGCAGGATATAACCGAAACATCCGGTGTGCGGCCGTATCCCGTGCTGGCGCTTTTGCCGACACCGGAACAGAGCGGGCAGGGGCGTATTGTAAATGCCGGTTTTTGGGGTGAGCGTGCTGTCGAGCCGGAAGTAACGGTCGATCTTGCGCTGGGGTTTAACGAAAAAGATAGTTCGCTGTTCGGCGATGCTGCCGGTAACTATGTGGTTACCGCGGGCGCTGATGTTTCGGTTACGCGGCCTGCGTGGGCGCGTCATGGCACCGGCGCGGCTTTCTTCCCCGGGCATACGCTGGAGGAGCGTGCCGGCGGCGGGGCGTCGCAGGTGCGTATTCACGCTAAAACAAAGAATGCGTTGTTTTACGGCGGGCGTAATCTGGATGACTTTAGTATTGAATTCTGGATTTATCCGGTTACGATGGAGAGTGGCGAGCATATTCTTGTGTGGTCGGCGGCGCTGCCGGCAAGCGGGCCGCAGCATATTATTTGCAAGGTGTCCAAAAATCGTCTGCACTGGACGTACGATAATTTTTTTACGTCTGCGGATAATAAAGAAAGCCTGAATGTTACGTTGTCGTCAAAATCGTCGGTGCTGCCGAAAGTCTGGAGTCAGCATCTTGTCCGGTTTAACGCAACCAGCGGGCTTTTGGAGTACTATGTAAATGGCCAGATTGAAGATACGGTGTACACGACTCGTTCCGGCCAGGAGCATGGCGAGATTTACACGCCGCTTGCCGGCGAACGCGGCAGTCTGGTTCTGGGCGGGCGGTTTAACGGGCTTATTGACGAATTCTTCATTAAAGAGGGGGGAAATGCCGAACCTGCTGCGCAGGGGAAGTATCAGAGCCGCGGCGGGGTGTTTCGTACCAGGCCGCTCAAGGTTGGCGAGTGGGAAAGCGACATTCTGAAGATAAACGCGCAGGGCGGCAAGATGAAGTCGCTCGGCAAAAAAATGGAAGTTTCGTATATTCGGGACGGCCGCTTCCGGTTTGATGATGATTCTGAAATTCAGTTTTTTGTCCGCACTGCCGATTCGCCGCAGTCGATAAACAGTTCGCGCTGGATTGCGTTTGCGCCTGGTGCGCCGCTGGAGGGTTTTCGGGGGCGCTACATTCAGATTATGGGGAATTTCTACCCGTCGGGTGATAACGAGAGCAGCCCGTTTTTGGAGTCGCTGGAAATTGTATACTTGCCGCAGGCCGCGCCGCCGCCGCCGGTTAATTTGGTGGCGGTAGCCCAGGACGGCGCGGTGGAATTGCGCTGGAAGGCGGGGCAGGCGGAAAATCTGGGCGGCTACATGGTGTACTATGGCTCCAAAAGCGGCGAATACCTGGGGCAGGGGGCTTTTCAGGGTGATTCGCCGGTTGATGCGGGGATGCATACGGTTGTGCGTATTGACAATCTGAAAAATGGTTCGTTATACTATTTCTCAGTATCGGCGTATGACAAGGCTGGTCCGTCTCATGTGGGGGATTTTTCTAAAGAAGTTACCGCGCGGCCGCTCAGGATGGAATCGTATGACTAATGAAAAAATGCGTAGTGCGGACGACGACGGCGGTAAAACTCGCTTTATCGATAATTTCCCGTCTACCTCGCTTACCAAAGATAAAATTATCGCTATTTGCGAAAAGCCGCGTACCTGTCCTTTTGCGCTGAACCGGCTTATTCATCTTGATCCTATTTTGTTTGGCCGTACACAGTTTATATACAATTTTTTTTACCCGGATAAAATTCATGAGTATGTGCCGGTGGCTAAAATTATCACGGTGCTGCATCTTAACACGATTCGTAATTACGCGCGGCAGGCGGCGCTGAATACGCCGTTCTGCGACAAGGCCGCGCTGCGCGAGGAGGAAAAGCAGGTTAAGCGGGCGTTTGTCCGCGCGTATGCCGCCCGTCTGTTGGCGGAACGGGGCGGCATCGAGGCCGAAAAACTGCAGCAGTATTACGCGGCAGGGCTTTTGTTTGATTTTCCTAACTATGTATCGCGGGGGAAAAAGGCGCAGGCGGCGGAAGTGGCGCGGTACTGGCGGTTTTGCGAGGTGCTGCATGATGTTCTGGTGTACAAGGATGCGTACAAAAAGTATTCCGGCAAATACAAGCACGTCTTGTTTACCGCGCTGGCGGCGAATTATCTGGCGGAAAAAATAATACGGCGGACGGTTCCGGCGGGCCGCAAGCCCTCCCCTGTGCGGGAGGCCTCCGCCACGCGGGATTCCGGCGCGGGGCGCGGGGCTGCCGCAGAGCGCGGGGGGCTGGACGGCGCTATTCAGAAATATTTGGGTGTCGCAAGCGGTGATGTTCACGCGCTTATGCCGCTGGTTACGGCCGGTCTTGAAACGCAGCTTTTGTTTCTGCGGGGGGAACCGTAAGTGTTTTTCCTTAGGATATGGGGAACAAGGGGGTCTATAGCGTGCCCCAGCCCGAGTACCGCGGAGTTTGGCGGTAATACGACGTGCATGGAAGTTCGCGCGGACGATACGGTGTGCTGTGTCGATTTTGGTACGGGGGTGCGGGCGTTTGGCGAGTATTTGCAGGAGCACGATATTCCCTGCGGGCTTAAAACCATCAATTTTTTTGTAACGCACAGCCACTGGGACCACATTATCGGCTTCCCCATGTTTTCGCCGGTGTATCTGCCGCGCATAAAAATGAACATCTACGCGCCGTACATGATAAACGGCGTGTCTATGGAAGACCTTATAAAAACCGAACTTTCGTACGAATACTGGCCTGTCGG
>JAITGR010000197.1 GCA_031280455.1 Spirochaetaceae bacterium | reverse complement strand
GCGATAAAAGACGGCGCGGATTTTTCGTTCGAGATGCTCTACGCAAAAATTGTGCAGTTTGAAATATCGAACGCGCGGGGGGCGGGCTTCGGCCTTTCCGCCGGCGGGCTTTCCGGCCGCATCGACTTCAACCTGAAAAAAGAAATCTTTGACATGCTGGCGGACGGGATTAAAGAAGGCGAGGTCGCGTACGGCTTCGCCGTTTCCGGCGCTATTTTCGCGCAGTCGCTCGCGCTCAACTGGCATTCGCCGGATTTCATCATTCCGGGCCTGTTTTTCAGCATAACCGGCGCGCACTATGTACCGGTTTTGTACATTCCCCGCTCCAACATGGACATAAAGCTGCTCAACAAAGACCGCGTTGAAATGGGGCTGGACGGCGCGGTGCGCGCGTACATGCCGTTTCGGGTGTTCGACATGCTGGACGGGAACGGCGTGGGGCCGATTGACTGGGGCGGCGTTGACGTGAGCGTGCAGGTTGAATACGCGCTGTTTCCCATTCTTGACCTGGGGTTTACGGCGCTGAACATTCCGCTCGTTCCGGCGGCGCTGCACGCGTCGTCCATGCTGGTGTTCAATCCGGCGCGGAACGCCATTGTCAGCGTGGATAATCTTGTTCAGCAGGATTTTAAGCTCAATACCGGCGCGCTGACGGATTTTGAACACGTTGACGGCACGGACGAGCGCTGGGTTACCCGCCCGCTGCGTTTGGACGTGTACGCGCTGTTCCGCCCCTTCCGCAACGATTTTCTGGTGCTGCGGCCAAATATCGGCTTTACAACGCTCAATCCCAGCGAGGACGCGTACTTCAACCTGGGGCTGGAAACGTCGCTTAACTGCGGCCGCTGGTTTACCTTTAGCTGGTTTACCGGCGGCTATGACGGCCTCTGCCGCAACCGGCTCGGCTTTGACCTGCGCTTGTGGAAGATTGCCCGCGGCTATCTGAATGTGGAAACGCGCTCGCAGGATTACATTGGCGCGTGGACGGTTAAGGGCGTCGCGGTGGAAATCGGGGCCAAATGGGGCGGCGGCTTTAGCGGCTTAACCAATTTCTAGGGCGCGGAGCATGGCACTTAATCTGTTTAACACGATGAGCCGGCGGCTCGAACCGTTTGTGCCGGTAAAAGCGGGCGAGGCTGGTTTTTACGGCTGCGGCCCGACGGTGTACAATTACGCCCACATTGGCAATTTGCGCGCGTATGTTACGCACGATGTTCTAAGCAAAACGCTCAGGCGGCTGGGGTACAAGGTTACGCACGTTATGAACATTACCGACGTGGGGCACCTTTCAGGCGATGACGACGCCGGCGATGACAAAATGGTAAAGAGCGCCGAGGAGCGCGGTAAAACGGTGCTGGAAGTGGCCGATTTTTACACAAAGGCCTTTTTTGAGGACACCAGCCGGCTGAACATCGCGCGGCCAGACGTGGTGTGCAAGGCGACAGAGCACATTGACGCCATGATTGCGCTGATACGGCGCATCGAGGCGCGCGGCTGGACCTACCAGGCCGGCGGTAATCTGTACTACGACATATCGCGCTTTGCCAATTACGGCGACCTGGCGCGGCTTAAACTGGAAAGCCTTAAAACCGGCGCGCGCACCGAAATTGACGTGCACAAGCGCAACGGTGCCGACTTTGTGCTGTGGTTTACCAAGAGTAAGTTTGAAAACCAGGCGCTGGTCTGGGATAGTCCCTGGGGGCGCGGGTACCCGGGCTGGCACATTGAATGTTCGGCCATGAGCATACAGTACCTGGGCGAACAGTTTGACATTCACGCCGGCGGCATCGACCACATTCAAATACACCACAGCAACGAAATAGCGCAGAGCGAGGCGGCGACGGGGAAGCATCCGTGGGTAAAGTACTGGGTGCACAACGAATTTCTGGTGCTGGACAAAGAAAAAATGTCCAAGTCGTCCGGCAGCTTCATAACGCTGCAAACGCTGATTGACGAAGGCTACCACCCGCTGGATTACCGCTACTTTTTGCTGGGCGGCCACTATCGCAGCCAGCTGCAGTTTTCCTGGGAGAGCATCTCCGGCGCGCGCAACGCGCGTAAGTCGCTGGTAAAAGAAATATCGGCGCTGGCGCTCCGCGCCGAACGGCTGCCGCCGCCAGACGCGGGCGCGGCGGCGGCGGCAGCGCCGGTGGGCAAAGCGGCGGAGTACCTTGCCGCCTTTGACGCGGCGCTGGAAGACGACCTTAACACGCCGCGCGCGCTTTCCGCCCTGCGGATGCTGCTAAAAGACAGCGCGGTACCGCCTGAGGACGCGCTGGCGGCCTGCTTTCAGATGGACACGGTGCTGGCGCTGGATTTGGCGCGCGCCTGCGAGGAGGCGCTGGCGACGGCGCGAAACGCGGCCAGCGCCTGCGGCGGGGATTTTACCCGCTGGGTGGAAGAGCAGATAGCCCTCCGCGCCGCCGCGAAAAAGGCGAAAAACTTTGCCGAAGCCGACCGCCTCCGCGCCGCGCTTAAAGAGCGCGGTGTCGCGCTGGAGGACGGCCCCGGCGGCACCAGCTGGAAGCGCTGCGCGGTATGAGGCCGTTTGAGGACGATTTACAGGACGCGCTCGCCTATCACGGGAGCCTGTGCGTGGGGCAGATACTGGGTGTGCGCCTGGCGCGGCGCGGCCTTTTGGCGCTGGACATACACGAGCCGCGTTCCTGCCGCGACCTGGTAACGTTTGTGGAAACCGACCGCTGCATTGCCGACGCGATAAGCACGGTAACCGGCTGCAA
>JAITGR010000182.1 GCA_031280455.1 Spirochaetaceae bacterium | reverse complement strand
GGCAAGACTATCGCCGACGCAATGGAAAAGGTGGGTAAAGACGGGGTTATCACGGTTGAAGAATCAAAAACCATGGATACCACCATCGATTTTGTTGAAGGTATGCAGTTTGACCGCGGGTATATTTCCGCGTACTTTGTTACCGACCGCGATACGATGACGTCCTCGTACGAGGATGCGTACATTCTTATCCACGACAAAAAAATCTCTTCCATGAAAGATTTGCTGCCGTTGCTGGAAAAAGTGGCGCAAAGCGGCAAGCCGCTGTTGATTATTGCCGAGGATGTGGACGGCGAGGCGCTCTCGACGCTGGTGCTGAACAGTCTGCGCGGTACGCTGCGAACCTGCGCGGTTAAGGCACCCGGCTTTGGCGACCGCAGAAAGGCTATGCTGGAAGACATTGCTATCCTTACCGGCGGCCAGGTCATTACCGAGGAGCTTGGCCTTAAACTCGAAAACACCGGTCTGGCCCAGCTTGGCAAGGCGCGGACGGTTAAGGTGGACAAGGATAACACGACGCTTATCAACGGCGGCGGCAAAGAAAAAGACATTAAAGACCGCATTTCCCAGATTAAGAAACAGATTGAAGACACCTCGTCCGACTACGACCGCGAAAAACTCCAGGAACGTCTGGCAAAACTGGCCGGCGGCGTGGCGGTAATCAACGTGGGCGCGGCGACCGAGGTCGAACTCAAGGAAAAGAAGCACCGCGTAGAGGATGCCCTTTCGGCAACCCGCGCCGCTATCGAAGAAGGCATAGTCCCCGGCGGCGGCATCGCGCTGATTCAGGCTATTCCGGTGCTGGAAAAAGCGAACACCGCCGGTCTTACCGACCACGAGAAAGTCGGCTTTAAGATTGTCGAGCGGGCGCTGGAAGAGCCGATTCGCCAGATTGCCGAAAACGCCGGCGTGGACAGCGGCATCATCGCGCACCAGGCCAAGGGCGAAAAAACCGGCATCGGCTACGACGCGGCCAAAGACCAGTGGGTGGACATGGTAAAATCCGGCATTATCGATCCGGCGAAAGTTACCCGTTCCGCGCTGCAAAACGCCGCGTCTATCGCAAGTCTGCTTTTAACAACGGAGTGCGCGCTTACCGACATTCCCGAAAAGAAAGAAGCGCCGGCAATGCCCGGCGGCGGCATGGGCGGTATGGGCGGCATGGACTACTAAACAGTGTCCGCGTTTCCGAGATAAGGCCGGCAGGGGTTCCAGTGCGTACCCCCGCCGGCCTTTTTTTATGACATACTACAGACACCGCTTGCAGACGACAGCGCTCTTTACTACCATAATTCCATGCAAAAAACAGATTTGCTGTACACAAACTACTGTGCTATTTTGCGCGAAGAACTCCTCCCCGCCGCCGGATGTACCGAACCGGCAGCGATTGCCTTTGCATCGGCCCGCGCGCGCGAAGAGTTAGACGGTCTCCCCACCCACGTTGACATCGCAGTAAGCGGCAACATCATCAAAAACGTGCGCAGCGTTACCGTGCCAAACACCGGCGGCCTCCACGGCATCAAAGCGGCGGCGGCGGCGGGCATAGTCGCCGGAGATTCGCGCAAAAACCTGGAAGTCATAGGCGGCCTTGACGCCGAACAACAGGCGGCGATTCGGCGCTTTATGGACGCGACGCCCATGCACGTCCACATGCTGGACGGCGAGCGCGTGCTGGAAATACGCATAACGCTGCGCACAGACAGCGCGTCCGCCTGCGTGTGCGTAACGGACGCGCACACCCACATTGAATACATCGAAAAAAACGGCGCGCGCGTTTTTCAGGCCGCGGTGTCCGTTACCCGCGAAGAAACAGACCGCCAGTGCCTCAGCGTCAAAGACATCCTGGACTTCGCCCGCACCGTGGAACTGGACGATGTTCGCCCGCTTGTCGAGCGGCAAATCGCCTGCAACACGGCAATCTCCCAGGAAGGCCTGCGGCAGAACAGCGGCGCCGGCATAGGCTGCGTCCTGCTAAAAGAAACCGGCGACGCGCCCCACATACGCGCCCGCGCGGCGGCGGCGGCTGGCTCTGACGCGCGCATGAGCGGCTGCGAGATGCCCGTCATCGTCATTTCCGGCAGCGGCAACCAAGGCATGGCCGCCACCCTGCCGGTCATAGAGTACGCACGGCACCTGGGAACAAGCCACGACACCCTCGTCCGCGCGCTGGTGCTCTCCAGCCTGGTAACCATACACCTTAAAACCGGCATAGGCCGCCTTTCGGCCTACTGCGGCGTTGTCAGCGCGGGGGCCGCAGCCGGAGCGGGCATTGCGTACCTGCACGGCGGCGGCTTTGAAGAAATCGCCCACACACTCATAAACGCGCTGGCAATAACCTCTGGAATCGTGTGCGACGGCGCAAAACCATCGTGCGCGGCAAAAATCGCCGTAGCCGTTGACGCCGGCATCACCGGCTACTTCATGCACAAAAACGGCAAACAGTTTTGCCAGGGCGAAGGACTGGTTTCAAAAAACCTGGAAAAAACAATCGACAACATTAGCCGATTAGGACGCGAAGGCATGCGCCCGGCTGACAAAGAAATTATCGCCATAATGTTAAACGAGGAAAACCAGGAAAGCGACGGCTAAAACCGTGCTTGTCCGGATTTTTATAATTTGGAGGAATTATTATGCAGAACGTACTAAAAAGCCTGCCCGCGCGGCTGGTCATCGCCCTGGCACTCGGCCTCGGCGCGGGCCTTGTCGCGGGACCCAAAGCAATGCAAGTCATCATCACCGTACAAAGCATCCTGTACCAGATGATAATGTTCACCGTGCCGCTCATCATCATCGGCTTTATCGCGCCGTCCATAACGCGCCTGGGAAGCGCCGCATCGCGTATGCTGGGACTCGCGCTCCTGCTCGCCTACCTATCCAGCGTCTGCGCGGCGCTCTTCGCGTCGGCAGCCGGCTTCGGCATCATCCCGTTTTTGAACATCTCGCCGCCGGAAGGTGCCGAACGGGCGCTTCCCAAACTCATATTTGACCTGAAAATACCGCAGGTCATGCCTGTTATGAGCGCGCTCGTCCTTTCCATACTTATAGGGCTTGCGGCGATATGGAACAAAAGCCGCACGGTCATCACTCTGCTGGAAGAGTTTCAGCACATCGTCCTGTCGATAGTAACCGCGGTCATCATCCCGCTGCTGCCGTTTTTCATCGGCTGCACCTTCGCCAGCCTGGGCTACGAAGGCACCATCACCCGCGAACTGCCGGTATTCCTCATCGTCGTACTCATCGTCATGGCCGGCCACTACATCTGGCTTGCCTTGCTCTACCTGATAGCCGGCATCTATTCAGGCCAGAACCCGCTGCACGTACTCAAACACTACGGCCCGGCCTACCTAACCGCCGTCGGCACCATGTCATCGGCGGCGACACTCCCCGTCGCACTCCGCTGCGCCCGCAAATCCGGCATCCTGCGCGAAGACATCACCGCGTTCGGCGTACCGCTATTTGCCAACATACACCTCTGCGGCTCCGTCCTTACCGAAACATTTTTTGTCATGATTGTTTCAAAAATTCTCTACGGCGCACTGCCGGAGCCAGGCACCCTGATACTTTTCTGCCTTCTCCTGGGCATATTCGCCATAGGAGCCCCCGGCGTTCCTGGCGGCACCGTGTTTGCGTCCCTCGGCCTAATATCCAGCGTACTCGGCTTTGACAGCGCCGGTACGGCGCTTATTCTGACCATATTTGCCCTGCAAGACAGCTTTGGTACCGCGTGCAACGTAACCGGCGACGGCGCGCTCACCCTCATCCTGTCAAGCTATGCGGATAAACATAAACTAGGGAGGCAATGATTAAATGCCAACGAGCATTTAATCATTGCCTCTTACCCGTAATTGCGTAATGAAATGAGCAATTACAAAGGGAAGCGCTGATTAGATTCGAATAAATCAGCGCTTCCCTAGGGCAACGCTGATTTATTCGGATTTAACCACGGAAAGCACGGAAACCACGCGGAAAGAGACCGCAATTCCGTGTCCTTTCCGCGTTTTTCCGTGGTTTGTTTTATGCGATGCGCTTT
>JAITGR010000115.1 GCA_031280455.1 Spirochaetaceae bacterium | reverse complement strand
CCCCGCTGTCGAACTAGAGCGGTTCGATTCCGCAAACAGAACGCCGCCCGCCAGCGCCATTGCCCCAACGGCAATGGCTTTTCTCCATTTTCCTTCCATAGAAAATCTCCTACAAGTGTATTGCCGATTACAAAACCGGTTTTAGCGTAATTACGCTATTACAGTGCAATATATAACGTAATAACGTTTTATGCAAGAGGGGGGCGCGCGTTTTTACGCTATTTTACAGGCATGGAGAATTTCGCCGAACGTCTGCGAAAAGAGCTGGAGTACGCCGCGATTACGCAAAAGGAACTTGCCGAACGCGCCGGTATTAAAAAACGGGCGCTGGACATGTACTTTGGCGCGCAAAAGTCGATGCCGGCGGCGGATGTGGCGCTCAAAATCGCGCGCGCGCTGGGTATTTCAGTGGAATATCTTATTACCGGCGAGCGGGAAAAGGCGGACGCTGCTTGCGAAAACGGCCTGTTCTGCCGCCAGCACTACTGCTGCCACCACTACAAAGACCTCATTGCCGACATAGAATCGCTGCCGGAAGATTCCCGCCTTATGATAAAAGCCATGATTAAAGCCGCCGCAAAATGGTACCGGCAGGGGTAGTTGCCCGTTGCCAGTTGCCCACGTCGGTGGGGGCGCCCCCATTCGTGCGCCGTCGCCACAGGCGGCGGGCGGGAACCGAATTATCGGCTAAAAACGGACAACCGGCTACCGGCAACTGACAACAGCGCCTACGGCGCTACCGCTGCTGTATGCGAACGTGTATTTTTTCGCCGGCCTGTTTGCCGATTTTTTGGCGGATGTCTTTGCGAACACCAATAATGTAGCAAATTGAACCGTCGCTGTTTTTGACACCCATGTTGACAATACTCCCGTCGTACGGCGCGCCGTCGAATTCCGCGTGGACTTTTACCCGTCCGGCGCCGAATTCGCGCCGTATGTCGTGGGGAAATTCCACATACGCGCCGCCCGATTCGCCGGCGTCTTTTATGACAGCTTCGTACTCGTATACTGTTGCGTTCACGCCGCCCTCCCCTATTCCGTAAAATTAGACAACGCTTCCCGAATAAAGTTGAGGTAGCGCTGGCGCAAAAACGGCGTTGTCTCTTCCGCGCCGGAGAGAATCTCTTCCCACAAACCAAGGTAGCCGCCCGCGTCTTCGGCACTCAACGGCAGCTTTTTCCCGTTAAGCGGCCGTTCACCGGCAGGAACCGACAACAAGTCGGCGCCGGAGAGCACCAGGCGCATATCGCCGAGCGTGTCGTTTTGGATACGCGCCAAAAACGCGGCAAAACCCTCCTCCCGCTTTTGCTTGTCGTACGCCGGCAGGCGGCGGCACAGCACCCAGTCCCATTTTTCCAGCGGGACACGTATGCGCGTTAAAATCTCGCCCGGCTTTAAGAGGAGGCTTTTTTGCGCCGCCGCGTACCGTGCCGCCGAAATCCAGCGCGAGCCAGACGCGGTGCGTAGCTCGTAACTGGCTTCCAGCGCGTACAACGCGCCGCGCACCGCCAAAAAAGAACTTTCGACCGGAGGCCGCGCGCCTGTTTCGCCAGCCTCGCCCGCCGCGGGGCCGCAAAAAATCGCGCCGCCAATCGTTTCAATGTTGTGCAGCGCCGGATTGTCGCAGAGCGCGATAAACGAGCGCAGCACTTCCGGCACAATGTGGCCGAGCGAAAGAATTTTACTCAATTTAACACCCGCGCCAAATTCCAACTGCCGTTCGGTTCTGCTGATGCGCTTTAATTCGGCGATTTTTTCCAGCGAGATAATGCACTGCGGCAGCGCAAACTGCCGCTCGCGCTGCGTCCGCAGACTTTTGGTGCCGCACGAAAAAAGCACCGCCTCTGGCCGGCGCGCCCACTGCGCGAACAAGTCCGCCAGCGAGACCGGCGCGAACACCTGGTTAGCCGGTTCTGCCATAGAGCCTCCGCGTACGCGCCGCCGCCGCCGCCAGCACCGCGTCGGCCAGCTCTTTGGCGCTGGTGCAGCGGCACTTTACACTGTCGAACGTGTTGATAATTTCGTCCCTTTCCGGCAGCTTCACCCGCTCCAAAAGACTTTCGGCCAAAAACGTTTTTGCGCTGTGGCAGAAGCCGCAGTTTTCAACCCCCGCTTCCTTAAACCCCTTCTGAATATCCTTGTATTCGTCGGTTTGCATAAAACCTTCTATAGTTACAATTTCGCCGCCCTGCGCGTAGAACGCGGGAATAAGACAGGACGGCACAATCGAACGGTTGAAAATGATAGTACAGGCCCCGCAATGCCCGCCCAGGCAGCCTTCGCGCGTGCCGGTCAGCCGGAAGTCGCTGCGCAGAATGTCCACAAGCCGCCGCGCCGCGTCCGCGCGCACTTCAACATCGTCGCCGTTCAGAATAAACGAAATTATCACGCGCCGCCCCCACCCGCGCGCGCCGTGCTTACATGGCGGTTTTCGCCCGCTTCCTGGGTACGCAGAAAATTCCAAATGTTCACAGGGCTAAGCGGGATTTTTACAAACTCGTGGCGCGCGGCCTGGGATACCGCCTGAAGATACGCCGAAGGGATAACATGAAACGGCGTCTGCCGCAGCATACGTAAAAACGGCTCCATCGCCGCCGCTTGTGCCGCCGCCCCGTGGCCGCCGCCCCCGCTGAGAGCGCCCTCCCAGTGCGCCGTGTACACGCTGGTTTCGACAAACTCTATCTGGATTTTCGGCGTTTCACTCGGCTTTAACATCTGGTAGCCGGAACTGAGCGGCGGAACCACCGCGCCATTCACGTATTCAACTTTTTCGCAGAGCGCCCAGCCGAGCGCCGCCAAAAACCCCTGGGTAACGGCGCGGCGCATTTTGGCGCGTTGCGGGTTCGCCGCCGAGCGGTGCGCGGGACGCCAGTTTTGGTGTTTATCCTCCGGCTTGGGCACGGCGATAACCAGCCACACATTGCGCATAACCGGATGATAATCAACCTTGTCAATTTCAGTTTCCAGCACGGCGACCGCCGCAAGCGGCGGCATATCACAGCCGGCGGCCGGCGGCAGGGCGGCCAGCGCAAGACCGATACCCCGCCGCGCGATAACGCGGTCAGCCTCCGTGTACGGCTGGCGCAGCAGCGCTTTGTACGCGGCGCGCTTACGCTTGTAGCCGCTTTGCGCCTCGGCTGTGTCCAGCAGCGTCTCCAAGAGCGCGCGATTTTCGGCAGGCAGCACCAACGGGTCGCGGCTTAAATTATCCTTACGCCATTCAAGCGCGCACAACTGCAGCGTGTCGGTAAGATTGTTGATGTGGTTTTCCAGCGCGAACAAACCCTGCGACACGCCGCTGCCGCAGAACGGGCCAGCCGGCGGCAGATTGGTACACACGGCAATGCCGTCCGCGTGCACTTCACCCAGATTGTACACATTCAGCAACGCGCCAAACGCGCCGGCCAGCGGCGTCTGCTCGTGCGCCCCCGCATCGCGGGCACACGCATCGCGGGCACCCCACAAATTCCACGCACCGTAATCGAAGCGCGCGTCTATCAACGTTTTTTGAATCAAGCCGTCCTTGTCGGCAAAACTTTGCAAACCAAAACGCGCGCGGCTGCGCTTGGGCGCGTACGCATACTCCTCGTCGCGCGTGAACGACAACCGCACCGGCGTACCGGTAAGCCGCGCGGCCAGCGCCGCATAGGCAGCCAGCGCCGCCGGATACCGGTGCTTCGCGTCAAAGTGAATCCCCGCCGGCAGCGGCGTAACCCGCACCGTCTCCGCCGCCACCCCCAACGCCAGCGCCGCCGCCTCCTGCGCGTACGCGGCAGAGACACAGGCCAGCGTCAGCGCGACACCGCCGCCCGCCGCAGGCTCGGCAAGCGCGCCCGCCGGCTCACTCGCCCAGTGATACTGCATACCGGTCTGGTACGTGTTCCCCGCCTTAAAAAGCGGCTGTTCGCCGCAGTCCGCCGCGCCGCCATGTTCCGCCGCGCAGACAGCCGGCTCACCCTGAACGGCGTGGAACTTTTCAAACACATTCTCGGTGGTAAACGTCTCCATACTAAAGCCAGCCGGCTCTTCCTCAAACTCCACCACACACGCCGCCGCACACGCCGCCGCCTCCCGCGCACTCGACGCGACAATCAGCGCCAGCGGCTCGCCGGCATACACCGCCCGTTCCACCGCCAAAAGCGGCATATCCGTACCCAAAAGCCGGTTTTCACCCGGAATTTCGGCGCCGCAAATCACCCGCACGCCCTCGCCGCCAGAAGGAAAATGCAGCGCCTTTATACGGCCATTCGCCGTCTGCGCGCGCAGCAACACAGCGTACCGCATCCCCTCCACACAAATATCGTCCAGCAGCATACCCCTACTCCAGAAAATCCAGATTGTATTCGGGCAGCTCGCTGGTACGCATTTTTTCGTGAAACAGACCGATGCCGCTATTAAACTCGCGCTCGACATTCAGCGTCGAAGGCGGACCATGCCCGGGCATAACCAGCATATCGCCGGCCAGCGCGAACAACTTGTTCTGAATCGTCGAAATCTGCCGCATCGCGCCAAACGAACTCGTTGTATTTCCCAAAAGACCGGCACTCAACGTATCACCCGTAAACAGCAAATTCCCGATTTTGTACGCAACCGAATCCGGCGAATGACCAGGCACAAAAATAACCTCCACCTCAAACGCCGACCCGATACGCAGAACATCACCATCGTGAACAATATTCGTTTTGTAATCCATAACCTGCGTACTCGCGGCATATATAGCAACATCGTATATACGACGCAGCGAACGCAAACCCGAAATATGCGTCGCGTGATCGTGCGTCAATAGCACCCCCTCCAGCGAATAACAGTTATTTTCAATACGCTCCAGCGTTGCCTTATCCATAACACCCGGGTCGATAATTATCGCCTCGCGCTTTTCCGCGGACGGCACATCGGGATTATATTCAGTACCCAGCACATAACTATTGCTAAAACCAGGCGTACAGTAATGATTATACAGCCTCAATCAATGTCTCCCATATTGAAAAGCGCCTCCGCCGTGTTGGACGCCTTGAACGACACATTATGCTGCCGGGCGTTGACGAAAAAAACTTTTTTTACATTACAATCATTAAAACTGCAATTGGCAATATCCGCGGCGATAAACCGGCTGTTATACAAATTCGAGTGATCAAACACCGTATCTTTTAACAGCGCGCCGCCAAAATTTATATGCAAAAGCTCCGAGTTGCTAAAATCACAATCCTGAATACACGCGCCGCCAAACGTGTTAAAGTTAAAGTCCGATTTAGAAAAATCGCAGTTGCAAAAAACCGCGTAATCAAAAAACACCGTCCGCATTGTAACCTCGCGGAAATTGCAGTTTTTAAAAATCGCGCCGGAAAAACTGGAACCCCAAAAATGGCGGCCAGAAAAATCGACATCTGAAAATTCAAGACCGGCGGCAACAAGATTCAGAATACGCGACCTATCCTGAATATACGAAATAAGCCGCTCGGTAACCACGGAAACATCAGCCGTGTGCGCGGCACACAAAGCAGTACCCGTTAAAGAAGGCTTCATACAACCAGCCGCGCAGGGGACATACGAATACAATGACCTAGCCCCTCAGCTTTTCCTCAAACCGCTCCAGCGCCTTCGCCGAGAGCGGCGGCGCCGAAAGCGGCGGCGCCGAAAGCGGCGGTGCCTCGCCAGGCGCACCATCCGCCAGCCGCCGCCGCAACTCCCGCAGCTCAGATCTGGAGAACGTACACGAACCGGCAATATGCTCCTCAAACGCGGCACACGCCGCCGGCGCGACCGTTTTTGCAAGGTCGAACATAACCCGCGCGTAATCACGAACCTCTTTTTGCGCGTGCGCCCCCAGACGCAGCTCCAGAAAATGAAACAAATTATTCAAATCAATCTGCCAGTACCATTCCGTGTATAACGAAAGCGGCAAGTTAATCCGCGCGACCTCGCGGGCAAGACCGGCAGCAATCAGTTTTTGGTATTCGCCATAACAATGCGCCTGCACCGCGGCAAGACCAGCCCGCAAAGCGGCAGCCTCCTCCGGCGGAAACACCCCCGCCCCCCGCGCCTGCTTGTTGCTCTCACTCTGCGGATTTAAGTCGGCGGCCTCCGGCACATAAAAATCATCTTTCATAACAGAGTAACGGCCAGAAATCTCATTAAGCCGCGCCGTCCGGTGGCGGACAATCTGCCGCGCAATAAACACAGGCAGCTTCATGTGGAACGTCAGCACCACTTGTTCAAACGGACTCGTATGCCGGTTCCGCAGCAAATAGTCGATAAGCCCCGCATCCTCGCGGTAACTTTTCGTACCATCGCCATAGGAGACCCGCGCCGCCTGAACAATACGGCCATCATTTCCAAGATAATCGACCAGCCGGACAAATCCCTTGTCCAGCACCCTGAATTCCCTATCCAGCACCTGCTCCGCCGCAGGCGACGTACAATGCGCCATCCATACCCCCTGCAAAGACTGTTCAAAAACCAACCGAGTTTCTGAACAAGTCTACTGTAGTACAAGAACTCCCCCCTGTCTAGGGAAGCACCAATAAGCCAAAGTGCTACAAATTTGGGCGCATTTTTGCTTCGCAAAAACCGGGCTATCCGCTCCAATTTGGCCGCAAGCGGCCAAATTCCGCTTCTATCCCTTGCGCTCTTCCGTGTTCGGACGCTGTCTTCGCTTTAATCAGCGTCTAGGAGTGCGCCGGCGCGTTTTTGTTCGGGTACTACACCGGCCTGCGTATATCCGATTTACGCTCGCTTACATGGAGAATGATAAACCACAATCCGTTACAACTGGCGAAGGCGCAGAAAAAGACCGAAGCGCCGGTATATGTGCCGCTTGCGCCGCAGGCGTGGGCGCTCATAGCGGACGGAAA
>JAITGR010000062.1 GCA_031280455.1 Spirochaetaceae bacterium | reverse complement strand
CGCAGCGCGTCAAGCGAAATCTGATGCATTGTCCAAGTATAGCGCGCGAAGGAGGCTGTGGACAGGGGCAAAAAAACTCATATTTTGCGTTGAAAATGTCGATAAAGGCAGTATGAAGTATCAGCCAAATTCCGGGTACGGCAGCTTACAGTTTACGCAGCGCGTGGAAAAACGCCGCGCCGCGCCGCATGCCGCCGTATTAAAAAACAAAGGCACGCTCACAGGCGGCGCGGTTCTTGCGCCGGTGAACACCGTTGTAAGCAAACGCCGCGCGCAGGCGGCGGCCTCCAAAGCCCTGGGTATCAGCGTATCGCCGCCATTTGCCGTTGCCGGCGTCGCCGTTCTGGTTACCGCGGTTTTTGCCTATTTCGCGTTGCTATACGAAAATTCGGGATACGGCCTTTCGCCGCAGGCCGACAGCCGCGTGTTTTCGGAAATGTACCGGTACGCAAGCGGCCATGGAGGCGCGGCAATTCCGGCGAAAAAGCAGGATTTTCCGCTTAATACCAGCGAAACCTTCACCTGGCAGAACTATACCGTGCGCAAAGGCGATTCCGTTTCCAAAATAGCCGCCGCCCACGCGCTGTCCATGGACGCGATTATCGCCTCGAACGACATGAAAAACGCGCGCAACCTGCACACCGGCGACGTGCTGCGTATCCCAAACATGGACGGAATCCCGTACACCGTGGCCAAAGGCGATTCGTACCAGAAAATCGCGGCAGCATTCAACGTTCCGCTGGAAGCCATTCTCGACGCAAACGACATTCAGGATGAAAAAATAACCATAGGCGCGCAGCTTTTTATCCCCGGCGCAAAAATGAAGCGGGAAGACTTGAAGCTAGCCATGGGCGAGCTTTTTATCTATCCGGTGAGCGGCAGGCTTACTTCCGGCTTTGGCTGGCGTAAAGACCCGTTTACCGGCGGCGACCGGCGCTTTCACTCGGCGATTGACCTTTCGGCGGCAGTCGGCTCGCCGGTAAAAGCGGCGATGGACGGGACGGTGAGCACCGTCGGGTTTAACGCGGTTTTCGGCAGATACCTCATCCTTACACACGCGGGCGGGTACCAAACAATGTACGCGCACCTGAATTCCAGCGCCGTTTCCGAAGGACAGCGGGTCAGGCAGGGGGATAAAATTGCTGAAGTGGGCAATACCGGCCGTTCGACCGGCCCGCACCTCCATTTTGCCGTGTACAAAAATGGCCGTGCCATCAATCCGCTTGAACATTTGAAGTTTTAAGGGGAATAATACTGATATGAAGCACATTATTCTGGTTCTGATTGTCCTTATCGCAATGTTCACGTTCTGGCGTACTATTGGCAGTTCGCTTTCCGCCGGTGAACACAAAGACGTTGTTCAAACAGAAATTCTTTCTGACGCGGCGGAAAAATAAGCATGAAAAAAACGCGACCGCACGCGGAGAATTCCGCGCTGCTTACCGGCGTTATTCCGCCGCTGTTTATTTTTTCCAGCGTCGCGTTTCTGCTCTTTGCCGGCGGCAATGTGCGGGGGTTTACCGATTCCACGCAGTTTTTGCTGCTGCGCTGCGCCCACTATGGCGGCTGTCTGCTTTTTTTGTACATTGTTTTTCTGAATATTGCCGGTCTTTTTCGCAAAAACCGGTTTATCGCCGCGCTGTTACCGGCTTCATGCCTGCGCTACGCCATACCGGGAATTTTCGCCGCGGTGTACGCGTTGCTGCCACTCGCCATTATCACCGTCGCTTCGGGGAATGTTAAATGAAAAAACTTTTCGCGTTGCGCGGCGCGGTATGCGCGGCAAACACGGCGGAAGACATACAAACCCAGACCGCCGCGTTGTACCGCGCGCTGCTTTCGGCAAACAGGCTGGACGAGCGCGACATTGTTTCGCTGGTGTTTTCGGTAACTGCCGGCCTGGACGCGAAAAATCCCTGCGCGGCGCTGCGGGAGCGGGGGCTTGCGCAGGAGGCGGCGCTCTTTGCCGTGCAGGAAGCCGAGTGCCGGGGGATGCCGCGCGGGCTCTTGCGCGCGCTGGTTCACTGCTACCTGGACGAAACCGCCCGCCCCGCCCACGTCTACATGAACGGGGCTGAGGCGCTGCGCCCCGACAGAGCCGCGCCCGCTGTTACGGCTGGCGGATGACGGCTGGGGAGGCCGCCGCGTCCGGCGCGGCGTTTCTTTCCGGCGTATCCGGCACGGCGGCGCTGGACGCGCAGGTGTTGCTGGCCTGGCTTTTGGGCACGACCCGCGCCGCCCTCCACGCGCACCCCGAACAGGCGCTCGACCCCGCGCTGGAGGAACGCTACCAGGCCGTACTCCACAGCCGCCGCGCGGGCGTGTGCGTGGCATACCTTACGGGGTACAAAGAATTCCGCCGCCTTTCCCTGCGCGTAACTCCCGACGTCCTCGTTCCCCGCCCGGACACCGAAACGCTCGTAGAGGCCGCGCTGGAATACGTCGAAGCCGCGCGCGGCGGTGGCGGGGCGCTTTCTGTGCTGGACGTGTGCACCGGCAGCGGGGCGGTCGCGCTCGCGCTCAAAGACGAAGCGCCGGATTTACACGTCCACGCGAGCGATGTATCCGCCGCCGCCCTTGCCATAGCGCGGGAGAACGCGCGCGCGCTGGCGCTGGAGGTGCGCTTTATCCACAGCGATTTGTTCCAGCACATTGATGCGCGCTACCACATTATCACGGCAAACCCGCCCTACGTTCCCGCCGCGCAGCTCCCCACGCTCGCGCCCGAAGTCCGGCGCGAGCCGCGCCTCGCCCTGGACGGCGGCGCAGACGGCCTTGACGTAGCGCGTTCTCTCATTGCCGGCGCACCGGCGCATCTGGAGGTAGGCGGCGCGCTGCTTCTGGAACTATCGCCCCCGCAGATGCCGGCGGCGGCCTCCTTGCTGGAGCGCGCCGGTTTTAGCGGGGTGCGCGTGTTCCCCGGTCTGGACGGAAACGCGCGGGTTGTGGGCGCGGTGCGGTAGGCGCGTATGGGTACGACGTGTTCGCTGTATATCCACATACCGTTTTGCGCGCGCAAATGCGGATACTGCGCGTTTTATTCCGTGCCGGTCAGCCCGAGCGAGGCGGCGGCGCTTTCCGGCTCGTATGTAAACGCCCTTATCAATGACATTACGCGGCAGATTGAATTTTTTTCGGTTTCGTGTATTCCAACTATATACATAGGCGGCGGCACGCCCTCTGTCCTTTCGCGCGCGGCCATGGAACGGCTGCTCGCGTTTCTGGCGGCGCTGCCAGTTGATACGGCGCATCCCGTTGATGCGGCGCGCGAATGGACGGTTGAGGCAAACCCCGAATCGGTGGACGCGGATTTTTTGCGAATGTGCAAGGCGCACGGTGTTACGCGCATCAGCGCGGGCGTACAAACGTTTAACGACGCTTCGCGCGCGGCTATTGGGCGGGCGGGCAGCGCCGCGCTTGTTATGGAAAAACTTGCGTGTATCGCGGATGTATACGCGGACGATTTTTCCTGCGACCTTATCAGCGGCCTGCCGTGTTCATCGCCGGAGCAGACTGCCCGCGACATACGGCAGGTGGCCGCGCTGGGGGCCGGTCATATTTCGCTGTACGACCTTACGCTGGAAGAAGGCACGCCGCTGTGGCAGGCGGCGGCACGCGGGCGCGCGGCGCTGCCGGATGCGGATGCCGCCTGTGCCGCGTGGCTTTCCGGCAGAAAAACGCTCGCCGTTCTGGGGTACCGGCAGTACGAGGTTTCCAGTTTCGCGCGCGCGGGCAAGGAGTGTCTGCACAACCAGCGCTACTGGCGTATGGAAAGCTGGCTGGGCGCGGGGGCGGCGGCAAGCGGCACCGTGATAGACGACGCCGCGGCGCGGGGTACGCGGTATAGCTGCGCCTGGGACGCGGGCGCGTACGCGGCAGTGCTCGGCCAGCCGCGGGCGGGGCAGGGGGCGCTCGCGCCGCTGTACGCCGAGGAAGCCCTCGACCGCCCAACGCTGATGCAAGAAAGCCTGCTTATGGGGATGCGCGCCACCGGCGGGCCGGACGCGGCGCTTTTCCGGCAGCGCTTTTCGGTTACGCTAGAAAGCCGCATCCCCGGCACACTCGCAAAATGGCGCTCGCGCTCCCTCATGCACCCCGTCCTGCCGGCTCTGAACGACAGCGGCCTATTGTTTTTGAACGCCTTCCTGCGGGACGCTTTCGCCGAGATCGAAGGTCAATCCGGGGCTTCAATTTAGGGCAACGCTGATTTATTCGGATTTAACCACGGAAAGCACGGAAACCACGCGGAAAGAGACCGCAATTCCGTGTCCTTTCCGCGTTTTTCCGTGGTTTGTTTTATGCGATGCGCTTT
>JAITGR010000043.1 GCA_031280455.1 Spirochaetaceae bacterium | reverse complement strand
ACCGGCGTTTTCAATCCCGTCCTTTTTTATCTTTTCTATTAGCTCCTGAAGTTGGATGTCCATTTTCTTCCTCGTTTCAATTCAGATTAGGCATATTGTATCACCCCTGTAAAAAAATGTCTAGTGCGGTATGCGGAAGTCTACTCGAAGGCTTCGCGCAGGAATATCGCGGCGGCCTGGGCGACGTTCAGGCTTTCGATATTGCCGCTGCCTGGTATGCGCAGTAGCAGCGAGCAGGCGTCCTCGACCACGGGGGGGAGCCCCGCTTCCTCGTTGCCGAGGACCAGCGCGACGGCGGTGCGGCGGCGGCGGCGCGCGCTTTCTTCGGCAATAACGGAACGCAGCTCGCCTACGCGGCGGCGCGCGCGCACCGACGTACCCACAACCAGTAATTTTTCCGCCGCTTCGCGCAAAAAGGCCTCGGTGCGCAGAACCGACCGTATTTCCAGGTATTCCGCGCCGCCCTCGGCTATGCGGTAGGCGCTTGTTGTAAGCGCCGATTCTTTTTCCTTGTCTGAAACAACCACGTACGCCGCTTCGAAAAACGCCGCCGCGCGGATTATCGCGCCCAGATTGTGGTCGTTGCCTATCGAATGGAGTACCAGGCCGGTTTTGCCGTTTTCGACCCAGGCATCAAGGTCTTCGCGGGTGAGCGGCTGAATTTCAGGCCGTACTATCATCGCCACAACGCCCTGGTGGTGCATGGTTTTGCAGATTTTTTCCAGCTCTTCGTTGCCGGTAATTTTATACGGCCGCTTGCGCGCGGCCAGCTGTTTGCATATCCCCGTAAAATCCGGCAGGCGGTCTTCCCGCAAAAACAGCCGGTTTATCGTATCGGGATGCACTTCCGCCGCCGCCTGCACCGCCTTCATGCCGCAGATTGCCAGTTCGTTTACCAGTTTATTTACCATATATATTCCTGTTTTTTAACGGTTGCTGCACACCGCGCGCCATGTCGCGGTCTGCTACAATCCGTACGTTTCTTCGTCCGGCAGCTGCTTGCTCTGCGGAATGCTTATGTTGATGACAAAGCGGCGGCTGGCCGGCATACCCCGCTGTTCCACGCGCCCATCCCCGTTGACCGCCAGCGCTTCAACCTGCCAGATAAACGCGCCGTTGTCCAGCGCGGCAAGGTTGGTAAAGCTGTAGCGGGTCGTCCGCAGGATTTCCGAGACAAACAGCGGGTTTTGCCGCGCCCTGTCCGCCTGCCGGTAAATCGTTACCTGATATGCGTTAGCCCCGCGCGCCGCGTTCCAGCTCAAGTCGATGCGGCGGTTTTGCCGCAGTTCCGCCGCCCCTATCTGCACGTTGTCCGCGGGGCTGGCCGGCACGGCCTGGTCGAGCGGCGGGATAGGCCGCACGGTAAACGAGTACGGGCGCGCGGCGCTTACGTCAAAGTTTCCGGCGGATTCAGCCTGCACCGTCCAGTAGTACACGCCCGCTTCCAGGGGCGGTGCCGGTACGTTGCGCCCCGGATTGACGATGTCCAGAATCGGCGTCCCTTCCTGGGGGTTGGGACTGCGCGACAGCAGAATCCGCGAGCGTACCAGCGGGTCTTCGCTTGACCACAGCAGCACAGGCGGCTTGCGCAGCGCTTCCAGCCCGTCCAGCACCGCCCCGTTAGCCGGAGCGGAAAGCGTTACGCGGACGGCGCTGCGCACTTCAAAATGACGGGCGGTCGTCTGAAACGGCACGGCCGTATCGCCGCCGGCTGTCCAGACGCGCCAGTAATAGTTGCCCGTGCCCAGCCGCAGCCCGCTGGCACCTTCAACACGGTTTACGCCGAAGGCGGTGCTGCCGCCGCCTTCCGCCGGCAGTTCTGCGACAATGCTGGAAAACGCGCTATCCTGCGCCACCTGCAGCCGCCCCGCGCCGCCCAGATTTGTCCGCCAGGTAAAGCGGATTTGCTCCAGCGCGGGCGCTCCGCCCGTCCAGTTGTCCTGCGGGTTCACGTTTTCAAACACGACGGAGCCTTCCATCGCGTTAAACTGCCGCGCCGCGGAGGCCGGCGCCTGGGTACCGGTATTATCGATCCAGGAAACCCGCCAAAAATACACGCCGGCAGCGAGGTGCGTTTCGGCAGGGTTGAACACAACGCGGTTTTCGCGGGTTTCGCGCGTCAGCACCGTGTCGGTAAAGCCGGTGTCGCGGGCTATGCTAAACCGGTAGACGTACGCTTCCGGCTCGTTTTTCCAGATAAAGTTTACGCGGTCAGCCGACGGCGCAATGTTGACAAACGCGCCCGAAACCGGCAGCGACAGCTCCACCGGGCGCGCTTCGGCGTAGTTTTGCTCTATCGAAAACACGCGCGAGGCGGATGTGTTGACAAAACTAGCCGCCTGCGCCTCCGCACCGCTGTAAACCGGCTCCACACGCCAGAAATAGCGCCCCGCTTCAAGATTGCTAGTGATAAAATTCTGCCCGCGCACTGTTTGCGTCAGCAGCGGGTTGATAAACGCGTCATTGTCCGCGACAACCAGCAGCCATTCGCCGCCCGCCGCATCCTCGCCGCTTGCGCCGCCGCTTGCGCCGGCGCTTGCGCCCCGCCACTGAAAGCGGATTTGCGGCGCTTTGCTGCGGTAGCTGAAGGTCGCGCCCGCCGCCGGCTGTAGCAACTCCGGCTTGACCGCCGCGACAATCACCAGCTTGTTGACCAGCGCGTCCGCACCCGCGCCAACACCTGCGGTTTCTGGCGACCCCTGCGCCGGAAACGCGCGCCACCAGTACGAGCCCGGCCCCAGCCGCACGGTTTGGCGGTCGGTGTCGCGGACCCCCGCGCCGGCGATAAGGCGGGAAAATCGGCGGTCGGACGCGACCTCGAACCGGACAAGGTCGTTTGCGGCAAAATTATGCGTCCCCCAGACAAAGTCGACCGGAATCTCGCCGCCGTCCGCAGAAACAAGCTGCTTGTTCTGCGCCGGCGAAATCAGCGTAACCGCCGGCACCTGCACCGCCTGCCCGTCGCGCCCCAGCGCCAACGCCGCGCCTGCGCCGGCTGCCTCGTGTACGCCGTCTTTGGTGATAATTTCCGCCGACCCCTGTGCGATCTGCACCGCCGCTCCCCCGCTCATCTGAGCGTTCGCGCTGACCGTACTGCCGGCGGCAATCTGTATTTCGGTACCGCCGGAAACCAGGTGCAGCGTCGCGCCCGCCGGCCCCGCGTCAACGTTGATGCTGCCGGACGACAGTTCGATGCGCGTCCCGCTCTCCGAGTAAAAAATCTGCGCCAGACTGTTTTCGCCCAGATACACCGTCTCGCCGTTTTGGAACGTAATGCTGGCCTCGCCCAGGCTGGCCGTGTGCAGCACGTCGCCGGAATACACCGGCGAATCCTGCTTCAACATATCCCAGACCAGCCGGTCGTGGAAACGGCGCTGGGCAATCCGGTACTTGTAGTGCACCACGCCGATAGCCGCCTCGTTTACTTTGGTGAGTGTGCCGTGCAGGTCGCGCCAAAAAAAGAAAAACGCCAGCGCCGCGCCGCTCAAACAAATCAGCGTTACCAGAAAATCCGGCGCCGTAAGCCGCCGCCGCTTTTTCGCAGCCCCCCCCCCCCTGGGCGGGCGGGGGCGGGCTGTCTTGAACGTGGAACGCGGGCGGCGGCGGAGCAGCGCGAAACTCATACTGCCTCCAGAGCTGCCGTCTCGATGGACGCGGGGGCGAGCGAGTACTTCTTTTCTTCCTCGGCCAAATTGAGCTGGCTCAAATCGGGCGTGGGGATGCTCAACAGGGTGCGCAGCTGCGCCAGCGTTTGCGGCCCGCCCGGACCCAGGCAGCGCCGGTTCAGCGCCGGGTCATTGAACGACATGGCGTCCAGCAGCGTCAACATACGCTCGGATTCTTCTTCGTCCGCCATATTGATAACCGCAAATATGCGTACGCGTTCTCCGGCTTCGGTAACCGATGGCATTTCCTGGGTTATAAGGTACTTCCCAACCAGCCGCCATGTGTGCTCGCTAATCAGGATTTCAGTTCCAAACGGCTTGTTAAACGTTTCGGTACGGTCGGCAAAACTAACCGCGTCGCCAATGACCGTATACACGACACGCTCGGCGCTGCCGATTTGTCCGGCCAGCACATTGCCCGTATTCAGCCCGCAGCCGATTTTTATTTTGGGCTGGCGATCGTCGCCGCTGCGCCGTGCGTTAAAATTGAACAAATTGGCGCGCATCATCAACGCGCTGCGTACGCCGTTGAGCGCGTCAACCGCCGCGTTTCCTGCCGATTCAACCGGCCCCCAGTGCGCCATAATCGCGTCGCCTATGTACTTGTCGATGGCACCGCCGGTGGCGATAACACAGCTTACCATGCGCTCCATGTATTCATTCAGAAATTCAACCACTTCTTCGGCGCGCATTTTTTCGGATATGGCGGTAAACGAGCGAATGTCGGAGAAAAACAGGGTCGCGACTTTATCCGTCCCTTCGGCTTTGAGCGTTCCTTCGCGGGAAAGGCGGGCTATCATTTTGTTGGTAAAGCGTTCAAAGTTGCCTATCGCGTGGCTCATGCTCATCAGGCTGCTGCCCAGTACGCCGGTTTCGTCGGCGTTGTGGCTTGCAAGCTGAATTTGATAGTTGCCGTGGTCTATCTCCTCAACGGCGTTCGCTAATTCAACAAGCGGGCGGCTGAAGGTCTTGGAAAAAAACCAGATGAACAAAACCGAAAGGAAGGTAATCATGGCCGAAAACGCGATGTTCCGGCGGGTCGCGGCGGATACGCCTTCAAACACGATGTCGCTCTGTATGGTCGTAAAAACCGCGGCGTTCTGAAAGCCTTCCACGCGCTCAAAATCGCCGAATATGCTCATGCCGTCCGCGTTCTGAAAAACGCCGTGCATGGTCTGCTGTCCCGAATTCCAGCAGTCGCGGACGAACGATTCTGCCATGACGTTCGCGCCTTCGGCTACCAAATCCTGGTCGCTGTGGATGAGCACGTCGCCGGAATCGTTGGTTAAAAACGAAGAGTGGGCACCGGTGCCGAACGATTCGGTAAAGTCCTGCGACGAGAAAAAGACGGCGACGGGCATGAAGGATTGCCCCGCGCCGCGTTTGGGAAAAATGAGGGCGAGCATTTGCAGGCCGTTGAAAAACGGCGCGGCGTTCATCAGCATGGTTTCGCCAATGCGCGCGCGGCTTATGGCGACGGGGTTTGCGCGCAGAAAGTCGTCTATCATTGATGGCCGCGCTTCGTTTGCGGCCATGAAGGGTTCGTTCAGATAAGAGCTGTCGCCGCCGCCTGAGGCATCGGTCTCGTCCGGCAGCACTATCGCGGCTATGTCGGGCTGCTGCCGAAAAAAGTACTGGATAAGCGCGCCGAGTGTGCGGGCGCTTTCGCCTTGGGGCGCGGCTGGGTATGCAGCCGGCATGTCCGGGGTTGCGGTGTCGTCAAAGCCGCCGTAGTTAAGCAAAATCAGTACATCAGAGCGCAGCGCGGTGAATTCGAGGGCGGCCATGGTGGCAGACATACTGTTTATGCTGCGGTTGTTTCCCATGGCGGTCGTTTTTACGTCAAAGCGCACAAACACCGCGACCAGTAAAATTTCCGCCCCCAGAGAAAACAGCAGGGCAAGGGTGATAATGCAATTTAATTTTAAGCCGACCGGATAGCTAACTTTTCTGCTCAACCAACAACTCCACAAACAGCTCCGTTTTGAATATCGGCAAAAAGCGGTCGTGGTTTTAGGGGCAGTGCCGCCATTGCAAGCCGTTTAGCGAAGCGGCGGGCAGCGCTGATTAAACAGACGTTCGCATTTTGGCGCATTTTTGCCCACAGAGGTAGCAAAAGTAAAAAGCAAGGCGCTCTGCGCCTTGGGTTGGCGTGCAAAGCGCAGCACCAGCGTACGCCAAAAACCGCGCTTTCCGCTCCAATCTTTTTGCTCCGCCTCCCGGCGGGCAAAAAGTATTTCCGCTGCAATCGCTTGCGCTGTTCAAACCGCATAGCGGTTTCTACCACAGCGTTTTGGGGCGCGTAAACAGACCTGTTATGTGCTGTAGTGCCGTACTCCGCTTCTATCCCAGCACGAGACCGGAACTTCTTCCGTTTCTTTTGTTTCTTTGCCTGGTAAGGAGTTGGATTATTGTTAAGGAGTAACTATATAATGCCGGATATTTTTACCCCCGAAAAAAGAACGGATAGAGGCTGTTGCAAAACTTCAGTTTTGCAACAGCAACCTCTTAAAAATGCATGTTTCATCGGACTTTAGTCCGCAGGCTTTAGCATGAGAAACTGCAAGAGCCGTGCAAAAGCAACCGACTTTTGCACGGCTCTATAGTCTGCCATAACTGCTCGCTTCTGTAAACATATCCCTCCCCGTCTGCTATGCGGTGAAGTAGTACACCCCGCTTTCAAACAGTTTTTGGCTGGGGGCCGGGGCGCCCATGTTCCGGTACAGGCCGGAGGCCAGCCGCTCGCTGTGCGCCATTTTGCCAAGGACGCGCCCGTCCGCGCTGCTTATGCCTTCTACGGCGAACATGCTGCCGGCGGGGTTGTGCGCTATCGCAGAGGACGGGTGGCCGTGTTCGTCAACGTAGCGCGTCGCTATCTGCCCGCGTTCGGCCAGCGCGCGCAGCGTTTGCTCGCTGGCGACAAAGCGCCCCTCGCCGTGCGATACCGGAATGTAGTGCAGCGCGCCTTCTTCTTCCCGCAAAAACCATGGCGAAATCGTTGAGCATACCCGCGTGCGAACCATGCGGCTCTGGTGGCGCGCTATTGTGTTGAAGGTGAGCGCCGGCGCGGTTTCGGCAGGCGCACGGTGTATCGTCCCGTCCGGCACGAGCCCCAGTTTGAGCAGCGCCTGAAATCCGTTGCAGATACCCAGAATGAGCGCGTCGCGGCAGGAGAGCATCTGCAGCACCGCATCGCGCACCCGCTCGCCGCGAAAGAACGCGCATATCAGCTTCGCGCTCCCCTCCGGCTCGTCGCCGCCTGAAAATCCGCCCGGCAGTATGAGCATCTGCGCCGCCGCCAGTTTTTCCGCCAAAAGCCGCGCGCTTGCGGCAATGTGTTCCGGCTTCCGGTTTTGCAGCACCAGCACTTCCGGCACCGCGCCCGCGTCGTACAGCGCCCGCGCGGTGTCGCTTTCGCAGTTGGTTCCCGGGAACACCGGTATAAGCGCGCGGGGGCGGGCGACGGCAGGAACGCGGCGCGCGGGTGGGCGGCGCGCGGGTGGGCGGCGCGCGCCGTCCACGGCGGCCTGTTCCGGCAGGGGGATTTCGGGCGCGGCATCGGGCGTGGTGGGATACACCGGCGCAAGCGGCGCTTCCCATGCGCGCTCCACCTGCTCGAGCGGCACCCGTTCAAACGCGCCGTCCCCGGCGCTGCTGTCCGCCGCGGCAAAGTAATAGTCCGCTGTTGTCTGGCCAAGCTCCGTTACGGACACCTCGCAGTCGTCAGGCGGCGCGGCGTGGCGGAGCGCGTCTTCGGCGGTTACCCCGGGCGCAAGCTCCAGCACGAAAGCGCCGAACGCGCTCTCGAATAACCGTCCGCTGTCAAACGCGGCGCTCGCCAGAAAGCCGGCGCGGTTGCCCAGGCACATCTTAAAAACCGCCTCGGCCAGGCCGAAGCGGCCGCAACTACGGGCGGCGGAAACCAGCGGTGTGTCCGCACTCGCCGGAGACGGCGCCGCCGGCGCGGAGGCCGCCAGCAGCGCGTTCACTAGCCGGAGCGCCTGCAAAAACGACGCCGGATCGGGGCGCAGCGACACCGCCCCGCCCTCCAGTGCCGTGTACGACGGCATAACGCAGAGCACCCGCCGCCCGCCGCCCGCGCTAAACGCCGACCCGCGCACTGCCTTCGCCGGAGCGCTCGCCACGGCAAACGAAACCAGCGTTGGCGGCACGTCCATGCCCTCAAAGGTGCCGGACATGGAATCTTTACCGCCAATAGCCGCCACGCCAAAGTCGAGCTGCGCGTCGAGCGCGCCGAGCAGCGCCGCAAACGGTGCCGACCAGCGCGCGCCGGAGGCTCCCGGACGGGCAAAGTATTCCTGCAAACTCAGAAAGCACCGTTCCCGCGGAAATCCGGCGGCGGCCAGTTTGGCAAGGCTTGCCAGCACGGCGAGATACGCGCCCTCGTACGGGTTTTGTTTTGAAATAACCGGGTCAAACCCAAAGGCCATACCGCTCGCGGTCGCGCAGCGCCAGCCGGCACGCTCGCCGGTGCCGTCCGAAACCGGCAGCAGGGCGGCCATGACGTCCTCCGGCGTTTTCTGGTACACCCCGCCCAGCGGCAGCAACACGCTGCCCGCCCCGATAGTCGAATCAAAGCGCTCAATGAGACCCCGCTGGCTGCACACGTTCAAGTCCTGCACCAGCGCGCACAGTTTTTCCAGCAGCCCCGCGCCTGCTGGTTGGCCGGCTTGCGCCGGCGGGTAGGCTGCGGCTTCTATTGTTATGTGCCGGCGCGCGCCGTTGGTGTCCAGAAAATCGCGCGAAATATCGACAATCGCGCGCCCGCGCCACTTCATAACCAGCCGCCGCGAGGCCGTAACGCGGGCGACTACCGCCGCGTCCAGATTTTCTTCGGCGGCATACGCTAAAAACGCCGCGACATCGCCTTCCGCAAGCACCAGCGCCATGCGCTCCTGGCTTTCACTTATCGCAAGCTCCGTCCCGTCCAGCCCCTCGTACTTTTTCGGCACCGCGTCCAGGTCAATCTCCAGCCCCGCCGCCAACTCGCCGACAGCCACCGCGATGCCGCCCGCGCCAAAATCATTGCAGCGCTTGATAAGCCGTGCCGCCTCGTCGCGGTTGAACAGGCGCTGCAACTTCCGTTCTACCGGCGGATTCCCCCGCTGCACCTCCGCGCCGCAGGTTTCGATGCTGGAACTTTTGTGCGCCTTCGACGAACCGGTCGCCCCGCCGCAGCCGTCCCGCCCCGTCCCGCCGCCAATCAGCACCACCACATCACCGGCAGCCGGCTCCTCCCGCCGCACCCGGGAAAGCGGCGCAGCCCCCAGCACAGCCCCTGCCTCCAGCCGCTTGGCGCGGTAGTCGTCGTGGTACAACTCCGCGACCAGCGATGTCGCCACACCCACCTGGTTACCGTACGCCGAAAAACCGGCGGCGGCCTCCTGGGCAATCTTGCGCTGCGGCAGCTTACCCGCGAGCGTCTGGCTCTGCGCCGCCAGCGGATTACCCGCGCCGCTCACCCGCAAAGCCTGATACACATAGGCGCGGCCAGAAAGCGGGTCGCGGATGGCTCCCCCCAGGCAGGTCGCCGCGCCGCCGTACGGCTCAATCTCCGTCGGGTGATTGTGCGTTTCATTTTTGAACATTAAAAGCCACGGCGCGGAAAAGCGCTCGACACCCCCCGCCGCGTCCGGACGGTACAAGTCCAGTTCCACACGAACAGAGCAGGCATTCACTTCCGCACTCCGCTCCCAGTCAGGCAGCGCGCCCCGGGCATACAACGCCCGCGCGCCGATAGTCGCAATATCCATAAGTGAAGGCGGCTTTTCCCCTCCTCCCAGCGATTCCCGCAGCGCCAGATAGCGCGCGTACGCCCGTCGGACCTCGCCGGAACCAGCACCGCCGCCGTCCTCGTCAGCGTCCGCGTCAGCGAAACGCACCCCGTCGATAAGCGTCTCAAACGTCGTATGCCGGCAGTGGTCGCTCCAGTACGTATCCAGCACCCGCAGCTCGGTGAGCGTCGGGTCTTTCCCTTCAGACCGAAAGTACGCGGCGCAGCAGGCCACATCCGCCGTATCCATAGCCAGCGCGTACCGGTCAATATACGCCCGCGCCGCTTCCGATTTCGCGGCATCAACATCAGCCGCTATATCCGAAAACCGGAACAACACCGGCGGAAAATCAGGCAGCGCCGCCTCCCGCGCGAGCGTCGCCTTTGCCCCCCAGTCGGCCAGCCGCGTTTCCAGCGGATTCACCAGGAAACCCGTAACAGCGCGCCGCTCCTCCGCCGAAAGAACACCATCCAGCACGTACACACGCGCACAGTGCACCACAGGCCGCACACCCTGCGAAATAAGCTGAATACACTCCGCCGCCGAATCCGCGCGCTGATCGAACTGCCCCGGCAGATACTCCACCGCCAGCACAAAATCACCTTCCGGCATCGCATACGAAAGCACATCCAGTGGCGGCTCAGAAAAAACCGTCCGGGCAGCCAAGTCAAAAAGCGCCTCGTCCACTCCCTCGACGTCATACCGCTGAACAACACGCACAGAACGCAGCCCTCGCACACCCAGAAAGTCCCGGAACTGCCGCAGCAAAACACGCCCACGCTCCGCAAAAGGCGGCCTTTTCTCAACAAAAACACGGTAAACCATACCGCAGTATAAAACAGACCAAAAATCCTGAACAGGCCAGAGCGCCGCGCCAGGGCGACACGCAGAGGGTTAGGCAGAATTTGGGCGCATACCCGCCGGCCAGCCGGCGGGTACCGCGCTTTCCGCTCCAATCTTTTTGCCTGCGGCAAAAAGTATTTCCGCTGCAATCGCTTGCGCGGCTGCCGGCTATCGATCTGAAATCCCCGCAAACCCCGCCCCCGCCAGAGGCGGGCAGGACACAAGACCGTAATGCGGTTGCTTTCCAGGCTGTCTGCAATGCCGCTATACTGAAGGGGTATGCCTTCCGATATAAACAATTCGTTGCGCGCCCTTCCTTCTATGGAAGAGCTTTTGAATGAGGCGTGGGCGCTTGCGTATTCCTCTGAGCTTGGGAGGGAGCTGGTCAAGGCGGAAATCTCTGGCGTTCTTGCGGAAATACGGCGCGATGTGGGCTCGGGCGGCGCTCCGCACGGGACTTTGCCGGACCTTGCACGCGCGCGCGCCCGCGCACGTCTGTCCGCGCTTGCCGCGCCGTCGCTTAAAAGGGTTGTAAACGCTACCGGCGTGATCGTTCACACCAATCTGGGGCGCGCGCCGCTTGCCAAAAGCGCGGTGGAGGCGGTGCGCGCTGTCGCGCCGTCGTACAGCACACTGGAATATTCCCCAGAAAACGGCGCTCGCGCTTCTCGCAACGCTCATGTGGAAGCACTGATTTGCGGCGCGGCGGGCGCAGAGGCCGCGCTCGTTGTCAATAACAACGCCGCGGCGGTTCTCCTGGCTCTTTCGAGTGTCGCCTGCGGCAGAGAGGTGATTGTCTCCAACGGGGAGTTGGTTGAGATAGGCGATGCGTTCCGCATCCCTGAGATTTTGGCGTTTTCGGGCGCTAAAATGACGGCTGTCGGCTGCACAAACGCTACCCGCCTGCACGATTGGGCGGGCGCGATAAACGAAAACACCGCCGCGCTCCTTAAAGTGCATCCTTCAAATTACCGGCTGGAGGGTTTTTGCGCCTCCACAAGCCGCAAAGAGCTTGCGTTACTTGCCCGGGAGCGCGGCCTTGTGTTTATAGAAGACTTGGGGTCGGGTCTGCTCGCCGCGCTGGACATTCCGTTTGCGGGAAAAGAGAGCGTGGCCTGCGAATGTCTTGCCGCGGGCGTGGACGTGGTAACTTTTTCTGGCGACAAACTGCTTGGCGGGCCGCAGCTGGGGGTTATTGCCGGCAAAAAAGAGCTTGTGGACAAAATGCGCAAGCATCAGCTGCTTCGCGCGGTGCGGGCGGACAAAATGACGCTTGCCGCCTTCGAGGCAACGCTGCGTCTTTATCTTGCGGAGCGGCGCGGCGAAATCCCTGTGGTGCGTATGATTGAGGCGGGGGCGGACGAGCTGCGCTCAAAAGCGCGCCGTCTTGCCCGCGCTTTGCGTGAGCGCGCCGCAAAACAGGGCGCGAAGGATCTGCGCTTCACGGTGGTGGAGACAGAAGACGCAGTGGGCGGCGGCGCGTTCCCCACGGACACGCTGCGCGGGTCTGGCGTTGCCGTGTACTCAGCCGCCCGCTCCGCCGAAAGTCTTGCCCGCGCCCTGCGGACAGCCGCCGTCCCCATAATTCCCGCCGTACGCGGCGGGAAGGTCATTCTCCACGTCCGCACGCTGCTTGCAGGCGACGAAAAAAGAATCGCGGCGGCGTTTCAGGGTTTAGCGGAGGAACCGGCGGGGGCGCTGCGGGGGTAGAAAATCGCGCTGTGCGCGATTTTCGCTTGTTCGCGGCGGGGCGGCCTCGCAGGGCTTGCTCACCAAGTTCTGATGTTTATGCGTGTGCTTGCCTTTTGTGGCTGAATTCGCTATATTTGGGGGTGATGAAGTTTATTGTGGCACCGTTTGTGGCTTTTTTGGCGGCGGGTTTGACGACCTGCGATAATTTTACGTTCGATTTGTCGCCGTCGCGTACTATTGTCATTTCCGAATCGACGGTGGAAACGGCGGATATGCATCTTTCGGATATTGGCCCGAATGATTTTATGCTGCTGGCGCTGCTGCGGGATGTGGGCAGCGACTGGGCGCAGAATTTGCAGCTTGCGGATTTGACGCAGACCGCGTTTACGATTGGCCGCATCGAAAATAAAAAGTTTGAAAGAAAATTGGTCAATTTTAATCTGGATTACTGGACCGGCTCGGGGAGTTACTGGATTGCGTTTGTCATGGCTGACGGGCAGATGAAGTACATAAATCTGGGGTATTTGAGTAAGCAGCCGGTGCATATTTCGGCCAAAAATCCCATTACCTACCTTACAAATCTCGATTTTGCCGGTAACGTCGAAATGAAAATTGATATTTCCGACTTGCCGACGACGCCGTTTGGCGAATAGGCGCAGCCGCTTCCTTTACGCACGGCATCGTTCTTCCGGCTTAGTCCGCCGGCGGGACTATGTGCAGGTGGAGTTCGTCCAGTTGTTTTTGGCTGGCGGGGGCCGGGCTTTCGTCCATGAGCCCTTGCGCAAAGCTGTTTTTGGGAAAGGCGATGACTTCTTTTATTGAGGTTTCGCCGGCCATGAGCATGGCAAGGCGGTCGAGGCCGGGGGCTATGCCGCCGTGGGGGGGCGCGCCGTACGTAAAGGCGTTGGTCAAAAAGCCGAAGCGCCGCTCCGCTTCATCGTCAGAGAGGCCGGTTAGTTTGAAAACACGTTTTTGCAACCCGCCGTCGTGGATGCGTATCGAGCCGGAGGCCAGTTCGTAGCCGTTGAGTACCAGGTCGTACAGGTCGCCGAGTACCGCGCCCGGGTCGCGTTCCATGGTTTCCAAAAATTGTTCCTGGGGCGCGCTGAACATGTGGTGGGCGGCTTCCCAGCGGCCGTTTTCGGCATCGTATTCAAAAAGCGGAAAATCGACTATCCACACAAAACTAAAGCGCGGCGCGCCGTTTTTAGCGTCTGTCAGGTGCAGGTCGCGGCCAAGTTTCGTCCGGACGGCGCCCAGGCTGATGTTGGCGATTTTCCGGCTGGCGTTGGCGGCCAGCAGCACGAGGTCGCCGGAGCGCGCTCCCAGGGCGGCGCAAATTTCGCGTTCGCGCCCCGCAAAGAATTTCGCCACGCCGCCCTCCAGACGCAGGGTTTCCGCGTCCTCGCCGGCAACTTTCATCCAGGCAAGCCCCGCCGCCTTGTAGATTTTCGCGTGCGCTTCCAACTCTTCAATTTGCTTGCGGGAAAAAGCCGAGCCGCCGGGGACAACGAGCGCTTTAACCGCGCCGCCTTCGCCAGAGATGCCACGGACAGCGGCTTCCTGTTTTTGCATCTCCCCCTGACGCAACGCGCCGGTAAACGCCGCAAAATCGCTGGCGGCGGCAAACGCGCTAAAATCCTGCAGCGCAAGGCCAAAGCGCAGGTCGGGTTTATCCGAGCCGTACATTTCCAGCGCCTGGGCAAAACTCAGGCGGGGAAACGGCGCGGGCAGGTCGACGGCCAGCGTTTTGCCAAAAACATGCGCCATAAGCCGTTCGGTCATCGCCAGCACATCATCGCGCCCCACAAACGACATTTCAATATCAATCTGGGTAAACTCCATCTGCCGGTCGCCGCGCGCGTCCTCGTCGCGGTAACAGCGCGCAATCTGGAAGTATTTGTCAAAGCCGCTTACCATAAGCAGCTGTTTGTACAACTGCGGCGACTGCGGCAGCGCGTAGAACATACCCGCGTACAGGCGGCTCGGCACCAAATAATCGCGCGCGCCTTCGGGGGTCGATTTTATCAGCGTCGGCGTTTCAATTTCAAAAAAATCCTCGCCCTGCAAGAATTCGCGTACCGCAAAACAAAGTTTATGCCGCAAGGCAATTCGCCGCTGCATACCCGCGGAACGCAGGTCCAGGTACCGGTATTTTAGCCGCAATTCCTCTTTAACCACGCCGCCGTCATCAATCTGAAACGGCAGCGGCTGGCAGCGGTTCAGAATAACCACGCCGGAAGCCAGCACTTCGACAGCGCCGCTCGCCATCTCCTCATTTTTCATTGCCCCCGGCCGCTCGCGCACACACCCGTGAACCGCAATGCAGTATTCGTTATGCAATTCCGCCGCCGCCACCATCGCCTCCCGCGGCGAAGTATCGTCAACAACAATCTGGACAACGCCATACCGGTCGCGCAGGCTAATAAAAAAAATCCCGCCCAGGTTACGCAGCCGCTGCACCCAGCCATTCAGCACAAGTTCCTTTCCAACCAAATCCAGCGACACCGCCCCGCAATTAACCGTCCGTTTATGTTGTTCCATGCCGGCAGTATACCGCAATCAGAGGCAGGTTGTCATACGGGGGGGCTACGGGGCGATATTGACGGTTACAGGTTGGGTAATGTTTTTAAATCAAAAACTCTGTCAATGCCCCTTGACAAGAAATAAAAAGTGTGAAATAATGCGCCTCCTGTCGCAGTAAAGGTAGTACTTACATTGATTGATTGAAGGAGTTTAGATGACATATCGCGAAGAACAAAAAGAACGCGCAAGCGTGTTATGCGGTGAATTATTTAATGACCCGGGCGGAGGGGTGTTTTATATAAAAGATAAACAAACCGGAAAAATAAAAGAGCTTACGCTGCCCTTTGTTCTAAAAAACAGGAAGTTGAATCTTTGGGAAGGAATACGGGATGAAGCCATTGCGTATTTTAAGACATATACCATTGCTTGGCACGAGGATGCTAACAGTGATCCCCAGGAAGGGCCTGAAGGCCATTTGTTATCATCGAATGTCGCGTGCGTCAATCATCTGTTTCCTTTGCGGCAGCGGCGGGATTGGGCGGCAGCCGTTTTGAAAAACATTGACAGCCGTATCGA
>JAITGR010000237.1 GCA_031280455.1 Spirochaetaceae bacterium | reverse complement strand
CTTCTGGCCAGATTGGTCTTTTTTTCCGGTATTCTTTTTATGGTGCTGGGCAGCGCTATTCTGATTAGCGCGCGGACGGGGGCGGCGCATTTGCCGGTTATAGCTTCGTTTCTGCTGATTTTTGCCGGTATTTTGTGCGCGGTTCTTGCGATTAAGTTGAACCGGCGCTCGCTGTACTTGTTTTTTGCGGCGTTTTTTACGTTGACGGGGCTTTTTTTGTTCCTGTGGCTGGAAGGGCTTATTCCGCTGCCATTCAGCCGCTGTTGGCCATTTATCGCCATTTTTTCCGGGCTTTCGCTGATTCCGGCGGGCGTGCACAAGTACAAAAAGCCAAAAACCGTTTACATCATTCCGGGCGCGGCGTTCCTTGTGCTTGGGTGTACGTTGCTGGTGTTTTCGTTCCGGCTCGCGCCGTTTTCGTTTAAGCAGTTTATCCTTAACTGGTGGCATTTACTGCTTTTACTGGCCGGTTTTTTGCTGGTTCTACTGTCATTATGCGGTAAAGCCGCCAACCAGACCAAGGGCAACGCTGATTAGATTAAATTCGCTTTAATCAGCGTCGCATTAGGGCGCATCTGCCCCCCTGCGGGCGGCAGACCGCGCTATCCGTTCCAATCTTTTTGCTCCGCAAAAAGTATTTCCACTTCTATCGCTTGCGCTGCCCAAGGCGCTTTGCGCCTTGGGCTTCTCTGTTGACCGTGGGAAACACGGGGCTTGCGGCGCGGGTGTAAACACGGTAGGGTTAGGGTATGCGTGTGATATTGTTTATTGGAGTGTGCGCGGCGGCGCTTGGGGTTTCGTGTGTAAGCAAACCGGAAATAGCCGACGGCGCGACGGTTATGGAAATGGTGCAGAAAGGGCAGGAAGCGACCGACCGCGACCGGTATTCGCTGGGGCTGTACTATTACGGCGCCATTTTGGAGCGCTACCCCCGTGATATGGAGGCAGTCTGTACGGCGGAGTACGAAATAGCGTTTATTCACTATAAGCAAAAAAAATATACAACCGCCAAAACTGAATTTGAGGCGCTGCTTGCGCGGTATACCAAAGTAGACAGCGAATTGCTGCCGCAGGAATACAAGGTTTTAAGCGGCATAGTGCTTAAAAAAATAAGCGCGGCGCTCGGGCAGTTTACGCTCGACCCGCAGACGTAAACCAAAACGGCATGGAAGAGTGTATTTTTTTTGAATATATATGCCGGACAGCGCGCCGGCAGGTACGCCATTTAGCGATGTTTGCCGCCGCCGCCGTGCTTTTTTCCTGCGGGATGGAAGATTACCCCTACCTGCCCCAGGTGCCGCCGTCGAACGTAACCAGGACTTCGCCTTCGACGGCGGCCGTCAATCTGCCGCCCGTCAGCGAGGCGAATTTTCTGCATTTTTCGTTTTACTACCGAATATACGTCAGCGATGTACAGCTTACGTCCAGTATCGGCGAGTCGGAAATGAGCGGCGTCAATTCATCGTTGTACAGCGATTTTTCGTATATAAAGCCGTATACACAAGCCGACAATAACCTGGCGGCGAACACCGGCAGCATTTTTTCTGGCCGGAACTTTTTTGAAGTGGAAGCGGACGGCGTTGATATGGCCGTTTTGTTGAACGACAGCGGCGGGTTTACCGTAAACTTTGATTTTTCCGACACCTCGCCGGGCCGCGCGCCGTTCATCCAGAAATCGGGCGGCGGCGAGTACCCCCTGCGCCGCTCGTCCGGCAGCGGCCTGTACAACCCCCTGCCAAACTACCCCGAAGGCGGCTTTGACGGCCGTTTTGTCAACACGGCGGGGCTGAACGCGGCGGCCAACGCGACAACAACCGTCAACCGCGACGTGGCGAACAAGTCGTCCATCGCGGCATCCTCCCCGCGCTATACCTACGCGTCGCTGTACGTGTGCACCGTCGGCGTGAACAACACGTCGCTTACGCCGATATTCAGCGCGCCGACGTTTGTAGGCGCGTTCCTGCTGCCGCGCCAGTGGTGGTCGGGTGAAAATTAAGCGGCGCGTATATACCTTTTTTGCGATGCTGTTTTTGGCGGCACCATTGTACGCCGACGAGTACTCTAACGAGTACGCCAACGCCATACTGCTGGGCGCGGAACTTGCGCAAACGTTATTTATCGGCGAAATGGGCTACGAGCGCGCGCTTGACGAAAAATGCGCGCTGCTGGTTACCGCCGCCCTGCGTTTTGTAACCGAAAACGAAGTTGCCGGACGCGACGAGCGCTACTCCTTCCGCGATTTCGATGTACTGGCACACCTGCGGATTTACCCGCTGCGCACCAAAGCCGGCAAACCCTTCCTGGACGGCGGCGCCGGCTATTCATTTTTATCGTTAAAACTGGGCGATACGGCGGTAAGCCATTTGCTCAGGCTCAAAGGCGCGATTGGCTGGCGACTTGGCATACGGCGCATGTTTTTGGACATAAGCGCGGGGAACAGCTACTGTTTTGGGCAAATCAACGAACCTGGCGAATTCTCCCGCCAACTCCCGCTGGACAACATGCTGGAAATCTACCTCCACGTTGGCGCGGTATTCTAGACAACGCTGATTAAATGAGAATTGAGAATGGAGAATGGAGAAATCTGCGAATGTACGCTAATTACGACTAATGTACGCAAATAGTATTAAACCACGGAAAAACGCGGAACGGACACGGAATTGCGGTCTCTTTCCGCGTGGTTTCCGTGTCTATACGTCCTGGACAGAATACTCGTGCCTGAACAAGTCTATTTTCATTCTTGTCCATGTATTCCATCAACTTCAAACTCTATTTTCAACTGTCCTGCCCGCTTCCGCTTCAAAAGCGCCGGCGGGAGTTCCCGGACGTTGGTTCCGGTCAGGCGCAGCTCTTTAAGCGCTTTTAAGCGGGCGATACTTTTGGGCAGTTTTTGCAAATCGCGGTCGTAGTCCATGC
>JAITGR010000195.1 GCA_031280455.1 Spirochaetaceae bacterium | reverse complement strand
GCGCCCGCCCCGCCCGCCGCCGGCATAACCAGATACTCAGGCAGCGATTGCCATATATATTTTATATATATCCATTTTTGCGCTTCCTGCCAGTCGCGCAAAAGCGCGCCGGTATCGCGGTAGCGGCGCATAAATTCTGGAAATATAAACGCCGTGTATCCGGCATTCCAGAAAACGTCTTCGCCAAACTCGTACACAGCCCGCTCCCCCGCGGCGCGCGCATCCTTGACAAACTGCTTGTACACACCCTGCCGGCGCGACGCCGCAAACGTCTCCGGCAGCAGCGCCGCCTTCCAGTACGCGGCAAATGCCTCCTCGCCGCCTGACGCGGCGGCAGCGGCGCCGGACGCGGCGGTGCCGGAGGCAAACGGATTATCCGGCTTTTTCATCCAGGCAACCAGCGCGTCTATGCGCTCGTCGCGCCGCCGCAGCTCCTCCAGCGCTTTTTCGCCGGCAAGCCGCGTGTTCCCGTGCCGAATACCCCCGCCGGCAATATCGATAATTTCGATGGGTGTATCAAAACGCAGCGCGGCGCCGTCATTGCCGGCTGTATATACACCCGAACCATACACCGCGTACCGCAGTTCGTTCCAGCCGAAGTACGACGAGCAAAAAAGCGATACCGCCGTAAGCTGAACCCGCCCCGCCGCGTCGGGCGCGGTTGTGTACACATACAGATTGGGCAGCCGGCTGCTGCTTACCCGCAAAGCCTGCCCGATATTCTTGCCGCTGACCCTGGCAACTTTTGTCTGCGTATTGCCGGCCAGTTTCGCTGTGGCGCTTACTTTTTCGGCAAACAGGCTGCCGTCCATAAGCCGCCCCGCGCCGTCGGTGATAGAAAGGCACGAGCCTAAAAGCAAAGCCGCCAGGCCCGCGACCGCGCGCGGCAAATGGCCGCGGCTGCGGCTGTAGCCGCAGCCGCGCATGGCGGCGCGCTGTATGTGTGCCGCGCAAGGGATAGAAGCGGAATGTGGCCGCGCGGCGGCCGCATTGGAGCGGATAGCCCGGTCTGCCGCCTGAAGGGGGGCAGATGCGCCCCGATATGTTTTACCGGAGGGATTTTTTGGTGTATGACGTGGCTCTGTACGCATGGTCATTCCGCGTTGTAGCTGATAAGCGTGGTAACCCGCACATCCGGCAGCATTTTTTGATACGCAAGAAACGGCAGCCCTACCACGCCGAATACGTCGGTAACTTTCGCGCCGGAGGATACCAGCAGCTCGCGCGCCGCCCGCAGTGTGCCGCCTGTGGCGATGAGGTCGTCGAGCAGCAGTACATTTTTGCCCTGCGGCACGTCTTCCTGGTGAATCTCTATCGCCGCCGTGCCGTATTCCAGCGCGTACGACTTGCTGACTGTAACGCCGGGCAGCTTTCCTTTCTTGCGAACCAGAATCAGCGGTATTCCCAGTTCAACCGCGAACGGCGCGGCAAAAACAAAGCCCCGCGCCTCGATAGCCGCCACCGCGTCAATACCCGCGTTCTGGTATATAGCCTTCATGCGGTCTATGCAGTGCCGGAACGCCACGGGAGATGCCAAAATGCTTGTTATGTCGTAAAAAAGAACGCCCTGCCGGGGAAAATCCGGCACTTTCCGAATATACTCGTTTATATCTAGTTCCATTTGCGGCCAGTATACCCCGGAATGGAAGAACGTGTCCAGCGTCTTTCGTCTTTCGTCTTTCGGATTTCGGATTTCAGATTTCAGATTTCAGATTTCAGATTTCGGATTTCGGATTTCCGGTATTTCGGGCGTAGGTCTGAAAGCCGAAATTCAAATGCGGCGCGCTATGCTTTCCGCGTCCAGGCCCGCTTCGCGCAAAAGCTCGCCGCGGGAGCTCTGGCCGTAGAAAACATCGCCGGCGTTACACAGCACAATTTTTTCCGCAAACCCCGCGGCGGCGGCCAGCCGGGTAATGTACTCGCCAATGCCGCCGTTTTGCAGCCCTTCTTCGGCCACGGCGAACAGGCGGTAGCCGGAAATAATGCCGGTAAGGTAGTCCTGGTCTATGGCCGACAGAAAGCGCAGGTTGTACAAATCGCAGGAAACGCCCCGCTCGTCCAAAAGCGCCGCCGCGCCGGAGGCCTGGGGAAAAAGCCCGCCGGTAAACGCCAGGCACACATCCCCCGCCGCTTCTGGCCGCCGCCTGACAAGCACCCCCCGGCCCGCCGTTATGGGGACGGCAAAATCAGGCGAGGCGGGCGGGGCTTCAGCCTTGGGGTAGCGAATCGCGCAGGGCCCGCCGTGCGCGAGCGCCCAGGCAAGCATGGCGCGCAGCTCGCCTGAATCCGCCGGGGAAAGCAGCGTCATGTTTGGCACCGCGCGCAAGAGGCAAATGTCCAGCAAGCCCTGGTGCGTCTCGCCGTCGCCGCCGACAAAACCGGCGCGGTCGAGAGCGAACACCACCGGCAGCGCTTCCATGGCCGTGTCGTGGATAATTGAATCTATCGCGCGCTGGATAAACGTTGAATAAATGGCGACAACAGGCCGCAGCCCCGCCGCCGCCAGCGCCGCCGCAAACGTTACCGCGTGCGCTTCGGCAATGCCCGCGTCAAAAAACCGTTGCGGAAACGCGGCGCGAAACCGTTGCAAACCGGTGCCGCGCTCCATGGCGGCGGTAATCGCGCTGACGCGGCTATCCTCGCCGGCGGCTTCCACCAGCGCCGAGCCAAAAACGCGCGTCCAGTTTTCGCCGCCGGACGGCAGCGCGCCGCTTTCGCGGGAAAACGGCGGGACGCTGTGAAACGCCCCCGGGTCAAGCTCGGCGGGGCGGTAGCCCTTCCCCTTCCGCGTTAAGACATGGACAACCACAGGCCGCCCCAGCGCGCGCACGTCGGAAAACACGTCGGCCAACAGCCGGACATTGTGTCCGTCAATCGGCCCCACGTACTCAAAGCCCAGCTCGACAAAAAAATTATCCTGGTACACCACCGCTTTAACGGCGCGTTTAAGCCGCTGAATGGCGTTGAAAAACGCCTCGCCGGCAAACGGCAGGCTGCGCGTCATCGAATCTATCGCGCCGCGGAAGGTCTGGTACTGCTGGCGCATACTCAGGCGGCTTAAATGGCGGGAAAGCCCGCCGACATTGGGGCTTATTGACATGCGGTTGTCGTTAAGCACAATAATCAGCGGCAGTCCCAGGTGCGCCGTGCAGGAAAGCCCCTCGTAGGCCATGCCGCCTGTGAGCGCGCCGTCGCCGATAACGGCCAGTACGCGGTCTTTCACGCCGGCCCCCGCCGCCGCGCCGCCGGTCAGATGCGCGCCCGCCAAAAGCCCCAGCGCCGCCGAAATCGACGTAGAAGCGTGGCCGGTGCTGAAAGCGTCGGCCTCGCTTTCGCCGCGGCGCGGAAAGCCGGAAATGCCGCCTGTCTGCCGCAGCGTATCGAAGCGCCGCCTGCGCCCGCTTAAAATCTTGTG